>NZ_JAVJAN010000036.1:0-40165 GCF_031344075.1 Clostridium aquiflavi | reverse complement strand
CTAAAGAATAAAAAATAATCATATGCCGCACCATTATTCCTGCACTGCGTTTGGAAAGGGCGCATGGCTAAAAAAATCGACGGCTTCAAAGTCGCCTTAGCGATTTTGTTCTATGTAATTGGTAAAGTGTCATTTCTAAGTTTAATTACTCAATCTAGAGCTCTTTGCTTCTTTGCATATATCAATAATACACTTCTAAAACATAGAACAACATAAAAATAGACTATATTTAAAAGAGCGTTGATAGAATACCAACGCTCTAAAATATAGTCTATTTTTTATCTAAAATATTACTGCATGTTTTAGAACAATTTTTACAACTACTACTGCAATTACATTTGCCTTTAGATGAATTTTTTATTGATTTCATAATTATAAAAACTGAAAATAAAACAATTAGTATAGTACAAGTTATTTCTACCATAAATCACATCACCTTTATGTAATAATTAGTTGAAATTTTAATTTTATATTTTTATATGATTAAGTTACCTATATTAAATACTAGGAATGAAACTATCCAAGCAAGTACTAATTGATAAAATACTGAAAATAAAGTAAATTTATCACCAAATTCTTTTTTCATAGTTCCAATTACAGAAATACAAGGTGTATATAGTAATATGAATACTAAGAAAGAATAGGCAGATAATGCAGTAAAATGTGCACCTAAAACAATATCTAAATTACCAGCAAAAATTACTTGCATAGAAGCTATAACTGATTCTTTAGCAAGTAGTCCTGAAAGTAATGAAACAGCAGATTGCCAATTTCCAAATCCTAAAGGTGAAAACACAGGAGCTATAACATTACCAATAGAAGCTAAAATGCTTTCATTTACTTCACTTACCATACCAGTAAAGTTAAAGTTTGATAAAAACCATATTACAACACTCATAGCAAAGATTATTGTTCCAGCTTTTTTTAAAAAGTCTTTTCCTTTATCTCCTGTTTGCTTTAAAATCGATGATAGTTTTGGCATTTTATATTCAGGAATTTCAATTATAAATGGTTCTTCATCTTTTTTGAAATATGTATTTTTAAATAATATACCGAGTAAGAATGCTAGAAGTACACCTAAAAAATATAATGATGCAACAACTAACCCTCTATAATCTGTAAAAAATACAGATGCAAATACTACATAAACTGGTAAACGTGCATTACATGACATTAAAGGAACAAGTAAACAAGTAAGTTTTCTATCTTTTTCACTTTCTAAAGTTCTCGCAGTCATTATTGCAGGGACAGTGCAGCCAAAACCAATCAACATAGGTATAAATGCTTTTCCTGATAATCCCATTTTTCTCATTAATTTATCCATTAAAAATGCTACTCTAGACATATAACCACTATCTTCTAATATGGTAATACATATAAATAATACTAAAATTATAGGTAATAATACTAGTATTCCACCAACACCTGCTATTATTCCATCAATTATTAAAGATTGAAACCAAGGAGCAGTGCTTGATAATGAATTACTTACAAAAGGAACAAAAGCATCATTTAAAAATGTGTCTAATAAATCTGATAAAGGCTGTCCAACCCAAGAAAATGTAATTTGAAACATTAAAGCTATTATCATTAAAAAGATTGGATAAGCAAAATACGGATTAAGTAGAATCTTATCTATTTTTTCAGAAGTAGTTATTTCATTATTTTGTTCCGATTTTATACATTGTTTTAATGTATCTTCAATAAATGAATAAGCATCTTCTTCAGAAGAAAATTCAAACCTCTCATTATTTTCTGAGTTTTTAAAATTAGCTTCTTGTAATTTTGCTGAAATTTTATCAATTCCAATGTTTTTTCCAGCAGATATAGGAATTATCTCAACGTCAAATAATTTTGATAGCTTTTTATAATCTATAAAAATACCTTTAGATTCTGCTACATCAATCATATTTACTGCTAATATGATTGGTTTATTAAATTCTTTTAATTGAGTTGTTAAGTAAAGATTTCTATTTAAATTAGAAGCATCTACTATGTTTAGTATTAAATCAACTTGTCCATTTTGCAAAAAGTCTTTTGCTACTTTTTCTTCATTTGAAAAAGTATCCATTGCATAAATTCCTGGCAAGTCTACAATTTTTATGTCATTTATGTATCCTTCTTTTTTTTCAACAGTTACTCCAGGCCAATTACCAACATATTGATTGGATCCAGTTAAAGCATTAAATAAAGTAGTTTTTCCTACATTAGGATTTCCAAGCAAAGCTATGGTCGTCATAAGTTAAAATCCTCCCTATATTGATAAGAATATATTCTTAGCATCATTTTTCCTAATAGCTAAATCAAATCCTCTAAAATTTATAACTATTGGATCTCCTAAAGGAGCTCTTCTTTTAAATTCAATTTCAGTACCTTTAATACATCCTAAGGCTGATAATCTTTTCTTTAATTTTAAATCACCTTCAATGAAATCTATTATTCCTTTTTCACCAGGTTTTAAATCGCAAATACACATGAATATCACCTCTAATTGAAAATTATTATCGTTCAAAGTATAATAATAGCATCTTTTTTACACTTTAGTCAATAGTTGAAGTCCAAAAACATAATATATAATATAATGGAAAAAATATAAATAATTAAAGATAAATAAGAAAATATAATACAAACTTTAACTAATTAAAAAAATACAGTATAATAAAATATAAAAAATATACTATACTATGAAAGACGGGGTGAGATAATGTCAAAAATAGGGGCATTTTTTGATTTAGATGGAACATTATACAGAGAAGGTTTAATTACAGAAGTATTTAAAAAGATGGTTAAATATGAGATTATAGCGCCTGAGAGATGGTATAATGAAGTAAAGCCTCATTTTTTAAAATGGGATAAGAGACAAGGTGATTATGACAATTATCTTTTAAAGATGGTAGATGTTTATTTAGAAGCTATCAAAGGATTAGAAAAGCATCAAGTGGAGCATATAGCGCAAAAAGTAGTTGAACAAAAAGGTGATAGGGTTTACACTTTTACAAGAGATAGAATAAAGTGGCATAAAGAGCAAGGTCATATTATAATAATAATATCAGGTTCGCCTTCAGAACTTGTTAGAGAAATGGCCAATAAATATGGCTTTAATGATTATAAAGGCACAATTTATATGGTAGATAAGAAAGATATGTATACAAGTGAAGTTATACCTATGTGGGATAGCGAGAGTAAATCTAAAGCTATAAATGAACTTGTAGAGAAATATGATATAGACCTTAACAAAAGTTATGCTTATGGAGATACATCTGGAGATTATACTATGTTTAAGCATGTAGGACATCCATTTTGCATTAATCCAACAAAAGAACTTTTACAAAAAGTTATGAGTGACAATGAAGTGACAAATAAAGTTAATGTTATAGTAGAAAGAAAGGATGTAATATATAACTTAAATATTGAAGATATACAATTTGTATAGGAAAGAGTGGTACTGTGATTATTCGTGAGAACAACGTAAAGGTAGAAGAATTTAGTGATGAATTTATGATAAAACCTGAAAATAGAGAGTATTTACCTAGTGAGCTTATATTTTTTGATCTTGAACACTATGTATATAAAAAACCAAAGTGTATTGGAGTATTTGGAGCTTGTGAATTTAATAAAAGACTAAATGAAATTTTGGTAACACAATATATGATAGAAGATAGAGACGAAGTAGCTGATATATTATATTTGGCGCGAAACTATTTTATTAAGATGAAAAAATTAGGTAAAAAAGCAATTGTGACATTTTCAGGGAATAATGATTTTACTGTTATAAATTATCTTTTTAAACAATATGGGATAGAATATGATTTTAACAAGGAATTTGATTCAATAGATATACAAAAAGAATATGAAAAAAATAAAACCACATCTATAGGACTTAAAAATTTAGAAAAGCTATTTGACATTATAAGAGAAGGAGAAGTAATTAGTGGATCGAATTTAGCTAAAACTTTTCATAAAGTATTAAAAGACAAAAGTTACTTCAAAAGAATGCCAGAGGAAAAAATAGAAAAAATACTTCTTTATAATGAACAAGATGTGGTTAATTTATATCATATTTATGTTAAGTGGAAGAAATATATATATGATGATAATGAAATTGAAGAGTTAGATGAGAGTATAGAAGAATTGGATGATGAAATAGATAATTTTAATTATGAAAATAAATCAATAATAAATCACTAAGTTCAACTTAAAATAAATTTTTCTTAGCTTTAGATTAAGTGCATGAAATTTAAAGCTAAGAAAGTCTAAATAATACGGTACCTTAAAACCCCTCTGCATAGTAAATGATTATGCAGAGGGGTTTCTATTATTTAAGTAATTCTATACCTTTTTTTAATCTTGAAATTGATTCTTCTTTTCCAAGTAATATAGCAAGCTCGAAAGCACCACCTGGAGTAAATGATTTACCAGAAAGAGCAGTTCTTATAGGCCATAACATTTGACCATTTTTAATTTCTAATGATTTTATTAATTCGAACACTTTTTCGTGGATATAATCTTTATTCCAATTTGCTTCATCGATTGCTTCAATAATTGGTAAAACTTTTTCTAAGTTTTCTAATGAACTTTCAACTGTACTTTTCATTTTTTTATGAACATAAAGATCAGTCGAATATTCTGGTAACTCTTCTAAGAAATCAATTTGTTCTGCTAGATCGCTTAATAATTCACATCTTGTATGTAATAAGTCTGAAATGAATTTTAAATCAAAATCTTTCTTTAAAACTTTCTTATATTCAGGAACAGCAAGTTCATGGAACTCATCTAAAGAAAGTTTTCTTATATACTCACCATTCATCCATTTTAATTTAGCGTCATCAAATATAGCAGGTGATTTACTTATATCCTTGAAATCAAATTTTTGAGTTAATTCTTCAAGACTGAATATCTCTTCATTTGTTCCAGGGTTCCATCCAAGTAATGCAATGTAGTTAAGTACAGCTTCCTTTAGATAACCTTTTTGAATAAGATCTTCAAATGATGCATCACCATTTCTTTTTGATAATTTATGATGAGTATCTTTCATAATTGGTGGACAATGAACATAAACTGGAACATCCCAACCAAATGCTTCATATAATCTATTATATTTAGGTGAAGATGAAAGGTATTCATTACCTCTAACAACATGAGTTATACCCATTAAATGATCATCTACAACATTTGCAAAATTATAAGTTGGAAGACCATCAGATTTAATTAAAATCATATCTTCAAGTTCAGAGTTATCTACAGTTATTTTACCGTATATAACATCATCAAAAGTTGTTGATCCAGTTGTAGGATTATTTTGTCTTATTACATAAGGTAATCCTTTAGCTAGATTTGTTTCTATTTCTTCTTTTGTAAGATGTAAACAATGCTTATCATACTTAAATGGTCTCTTTAAAGCTTCAGCATTTTCTTTAAGTATATCTAATCTATCTTTAGAACAGAAACAATAGTAAGCTTCTCCTTTTTCAACTAATTTTTTTGCATATTCAAGATATATAGCTTTTCTTTCACTTTGAACATAAGGTCCAACTTCACCGCCAACATCTGGACCTTCATCGTGGTTAAGACCTGTTAATTTTAGCGTGTTATATATAATATCAACCGCACCTTCTACTAATCTTTCCTGATCAGTGTCCTCAATTCTTAGTATGAAATCTCCATCTTCATGTTTAGCTATAAGATAAGCATAAAGTGCAGTTCTTAAATTTCCAACATGCATATAACCAGTTGGACTAGGTGCAAATCTTGTTCTAATTTTTTTTGATGCCATTTTTATTTCACTCCTATACAAATCTTCATAAATAAAGCCCTTTCATTATGAATATTAAATGAAAGGGACATAATATATATAATATTAATTCTATGATATATCAACAGCCATTCTATGTCAATATTTTGGAGGACTTAGATTCATCTCATACATAATTATTTTTTTATTCTTTAAGAATTTATAAAAATCTTAAATCTGTGGATAATTTCTAGAATATTATATTTTAAAGGTATGATGAGTATTTCTAAAGAATAAAAAATAATCATATGCCACACCATTATTTCTTCACTGCATTTGGAAAGTGTGCATGGCTAAAAAATTGCCAGATCTAAAGTCACTTTGGAGATTTTGTCCTTATATTATGTCCATCAGAAGATAAGATAATTGTATGCTCTTTATTTGTTTGATAAATTTTTATGTTACTTTTAGTTAAACATTCTATTGTGGATTTATTAGGATGATTAAATTTATTATCATTACCAACAGAAATTATAGCTAGTGAAGGATTTACTTTTTCAATAAAAGCTTTGCTTGAGGAGGTGGATGAACCATGATGACCTATTTTTATTACATCACTTTTTATATTATTGTTTGAATCTAATAATATTTCACTCTCTACTTCTTTTTCAGCATCTCCTGTAAATAAGAAGGAAGTATCTCCATATTGAATTTTTATAACAGGTGAATAATTATTTATATTGTCATATAGATCTTTAATTGGAGAAAACACAGTTACATGAGTATTCTTTCCTAGATCAATGGTATTAGTATCTTTTTTTAATACATTAATTTTTAGATCTTTATCTTTTAATGCATCTATCATTTTTTCGAATGTAGATGTAGTATTTTCTATTTTAGGTGCATAAAATTTGTTAATTCCATAAGTTTTTATAATTTTAGCCATGTTACCTATATGATCTTCATGAGGATGGGTTGCAATAATATAATCTATTTTTTTTATATTCAATGAGCGCAGGTAACTTAAAATTTTATTTCTAGATTCTTTTGGACCAGAATCTATTAGCATATTTATATTGTTTACTTGTATAAGACTTGCATCACCTTGTCCCACATCAATGTAGTGAATAATCATATTATTATAATCATAGTAATTAGTGTTTAAATTCAAGTATCTTAGCATAAATAATGTAGATAATATTATAAATAATAATAGTAGTTTAAATTTCAAATTTCTTTTAACTCTCATAAGAACACTCCTTTAAATTATTTTACCATTAAATAGAAAATAATTCTTAAAAAAGATAAGGATTTCAATTAATGTAATATGTATATAAATTAAAAAAATGAAAAATTGAAAGGTTGAATATTGCAAAAATTATGTTATAATTAAATAAAAATACAGCTTTTATAGAAAAAATGCAATATTGACTTATTTAAAAATTCATAATAGGGGGCAAATAAATGAAAAAAGAATTTTCCATGAGTAATGATAAAGTAATGATTAATTTTACTACAAAGTATTGTAATAATATTGATTCAGTGTTAGAAAGTGAAGGCTTTAGAAGGGTATTAAATAGTTATTTAGAAAAATCAAAAAGAAAAAATACATTAACATATAGATTTTTAACAGATTCATTAGAATCAAATGATACATCTAAGATTTGCAAGGCATTAATAAAAGCTATAAAATTTTTAACAATAATGGGTGTAGAAGAAATTATAGAATTAAGTCCAGGTTTTGAAGCGTTATTGACTAATAAAGATAGCTTTATTAGATTTGTAGAAGAGTTTTATTCTTATTGGAGAAGATTAGAAAGATATACAATAATTCATAGATATAAATTAAGACAAGGATTAGCTGCAATGAGCTTTACAGAAGCAAATGCAGAGTTCTCAGTAATCATACTTAAATTATATAGGAAGGTTGAAAAAAATGTATTAGGTTATCAACCTAAGGTTTATAGACAAATTCCTGCTGGTGGAAACGCATGTATCATGATTCATCAAATGGAGTGGCCCATTCCTAAAGGGTATGAAACATTAGAAGATATACCTTTTATAGATAACATTCTTTTAGAAACACCATTTATAACTTATCCAAAGAGAAATACAAGAGATGGAGTGTTTTCAGAAATTGATGAAAATCCATTAAAATATGCAAGTATAAACAAAGAACATTGGTTTTGTTATCCTGCTAAAATAGGAGAGTCATTAGCATATATATACTTCCATAGAGATTATATGGAACATGGAATAACTCTATGTAACTTATTCGAGATGGCTAGAACAGAAGAGATAAGAGGCAGAAGACCTGATATAGTATTTGTATTTGGCGCAAATGATGAAAATGGAAAAGATTTAAAGACTGTATTCTATAATGACTATAAAAATGATATTATGCTTGGTTATATAAATCATTCAGATAAAATTGACTATTTTGGATATATGAAAAAAATGTCATTAACTCTTCATAATTTAATAATGATTAAAAAAGGATATTTACCAATACATGGGGCTATGGTAAATATTGTATTGAAAAATGGAAAAACAGCTAATGTAGTTATTATGGGGGATAGTGGGGCAGGAAAATCAGAAAGCTTAGAAGCATTTAGAGGATTAAGTGAAGATTATATATCTGATATGACTATAATATTTGATGATATGGGAACTTTTAAATTAGAAGATGGTGAAATAAAAGGGTATGGTACAGAAATAGGAGCATTTGTTAGATTAGATGATTTGGACCAAGGATATGCTTTTAAAGAAATGGATAGAAGTATATTTATGAATCCTGATAAAGTGAATGCTAGACTAGTTATGCCAGTTTCATCTTACAAAGAAATAATGGCAGGATATAAGATTGATTTCTTCTTTTATGCAAATAATTATGAGGATGTAAAAGAAAATGAAAAACATCTAGAATATTTCACTTGCGCTGAAGACGCAGTAAATGTATTTAGATCAGGTGCAAGAATGGCTAAGGGAACTACAACAGAAAAAGGATTAGTTGAATCATTCTTTGCAAATCCATTTGGTCCAGTTCAAAAACAAGATGAGACTAATGTACTCATAGAAAAGTATTTTGATTTTATGTTTAAATCAAAGCAAACTAAAGTTGGTCAAATTAAAACTTGTTTAGGAGTATGTGGAGAAGAAAAGAATGGTCCTAAAAATGCAGCTTTAGAATTATTTGAAGAGATCAAAAAACTATAATTAGTATGTTTTAAAAAATATTGATATATTTATAAGTAAAGTGGACTGAGTAATTGAACTTAGGAATACTAAAATGACTATAGTCCCATTTTAGCTTGCTCCCAATGTAAAATTGAGACAAGCAGTAAATGTGACAATATTCATTGAGGATTCTCAAAGTTAAATTACAATGTCACTTTACCTATTAAATATATCAATTCATGTTTAAAACATGACCTAAATTAAAAAGATACTAAAAAAAGATTTTTTAATCTTTTTTTAGTATCTTTTCTTTTAATGGTTTAAGTATTGAATCAAATGATTTTGAAGAAACATTAGGGAATGATTTTATTAATCTTATATGATTTAATTTTAATATAAATTTTGTAAATTTAGCTTCTAAAGTTTTTGACTTATTACTAGCCTTCTTTTTGGTAAAAGCTATAAATTCAACACATTTTTCAAATAAACCACTTTTATCTGTTTGAAGTTTAATCAAAAGATTTTTAAAATCAACCAAAGAATTAACAGTTAGAACAAAATCAATTAAAAAATAAATTACTATAATGTAAAAAACATATGTTTCAATAGTTGTAGGCAATTTATCAATCAAATATTTAATCACAGGGTGAAGCAATTTTATAACTATTACAGAAGCCGCCCCCCATAATAATGAAAATTCAAGACATATCCTTCCATGAAGATTAAAGGCATCATCAGTATAATCCCACCACTTGGATTTAAAAACCTTTTCTAAAATGAAACCTGTTAAATATTCTATAAGCGATGTTAGCAATGTGGCAAAAATAAATAATAACAATAAGTTATTTGTAAAATTATGTAATGAAACTAACATAAAAACAATTCCAAAACCATAGATAGGGCAAAAAGGACCATATAAAAAGCCTCGGTTTATAAAGTAATTATTATTTTTATATGCATAGATTACTTCAACACACCATCCTAAAAAAGAATATATCATAAAAAAGTAAATTAAGTCATATAAGCTAAAACTATTTAATATATACATAGTACCTCCTAACATAATATTTAAATTATAGTATATAATCTAGAATTTATATACTATAAAAAGATTAATTTTACATTAATTTTTTTATAGTATAAAAATTAAGCATCAATTTCAAGAAAGAAATGATGCTTAAAATTAATTTATGCTATGGTTCTTTCTTTTGTGAAAAAAGAAAGCGAGTATATCTCAGCCATTCTAATTAAAGAATAAATTATTTTACCAAAAATTATATAACATCCCAATAGTATTGCTACTATATTTATTTGAAAAAATCCAATCAAACCCCAATTAATAGCACTTATAACAACTGAAATAAGTGCAATGTAATCAAATGCTTTCATAAAATCATACTTCTAGCAGTTCTTTCAATAACAGTATTTACTTAAAAGTGTGTTTTTATTACTTTAAAATAAAAATAATTATAAAGATATATTTCTGTCTATTGGTTGTGATAATGATATAAATGTATCAGTTCTTGAAATTCCATCTATATTATTAATCTTATTAAGTAAAAGATCCTGTAAATCAGAAATATTAGTACAAACTACTTTAGCAAACATTGAATAGTTTCCAGTAGTTAAGTGAAGCTCAACGACTTCTTTTATTTTAGCCATTTCTTCAAATACAGAAGTAAAGCAAGATGCTTTATCTACATATATTCCAACAAAACAACAAACATCATAACCTAGTTTAGGTAGATTTAGAAGAATTCTAGTACCTCTAATTATACCTAAATCCTCCATTTTTTTCATTCTTACGTGGATTGTTCCTCCACTAACATGACAAATTCTTGCTATTTCTAAATAAGGGGTTCGACAATCTTTTATTAATAAATCTAAAATCTGTAAGTCTAATTCATCTAAATGTGCATTTGCAACTAGTTTCATATTATCACCTCTTAATAATCATAAAATCTAAATTTAATTTTATCAAATATTGGAGGATTATAAAAGTAAAAATCAATAAATTTATTAATTATTTTCAAAATTTTTATTAAAGTAATAATTTGTATTATAATAAAATTTTCATAAAAATAAAAAAATATGAGTAAAGCTTGATTATATATATAATATCTAATAAACTATTTAATATACACATTTAAGGAGGAATGACATATATGGGTAGTGTTATTATGACGATTCTTACTTTTATAGGAGTTTTAGCATTTACACTTTTACTTTATTGGATTTGCAGAAAGTATATATTTAAAAAAGTGAGAGTAAACAAATGGGTGCCTCTTTCTATAGCAATTGTATTATTTTTAGTTCAAATGTTTTTGACAACTACAAAAAAAGTAGTTCCAGTACAAATGTTATTATCAGTTTTATCTGTATTATTTTTCTTATGGTTTATGGATATACTTCAAACTGGCGGACCTAAAAAGTTAGAAAAGAAAATAGTTATAAAACCAAAAGCAAAACCTAATAGAGTAAAACATAAAGATAATGGAAAATAAAATAGTTGGTATTTTTTTATTTTAGTCATAGAAAAATATAAAAAAATTAATATTTAAAATTATTTTTTATAAGATAAAAACATTAAAAAAGCTAAAATTTTAATACTGACAGGCATAAGAGATACTGTTATATATAACAGTATCTCTTATGCCTTTTAAATTTTTTTATTCTTTAGAAAATTATATTTTAAAAAAATCTGTGGATAACTCAAATTATAATCTTGTTTAAGGATTAAGAAACAAATCATAAAGAATAAAAAATTGACACTCCAAAGTTGTTTGGCAATTTTTTTTACTTGAATTTAGATTTATGTCTACTACATTGGCAGAGATTACTACACTAAATACGGAAAATAGGTGAACTTATTCCTACCTTACCATTTTCTAATATGGTTTTTATAACATACCACTTTTCATTATTTTCAGCTTTATGCCTGTAAATGTATTTTATACGATTTAAATTTAAATCAGGTATTTTTTTTATTATTGTACCTGAAAAAGAAATTATATTTATCTCCTTAATTTTATAATTGTTATCTTGAATAAATATATAAAATTCTAGTTCATTATCATCTAAAGGGATAGTTTCACCCATAAAAGCATTATTTATAGTAAAGTACATAACTAAAGATTTAGATTCAGTTGAATAAGTATGTCGACTTCTAAATGCAGTTATTAAGGAGTCTAAAGTAAGTTCATTAGAAATTATGCATGTTAAATTTTCATCATCACCAAAATTCATTCTATGATTATCTTGCGAGTTTATAGCACCAAGTTGCCAACCCTTATCTAATAAATTGTAATAATACTTATCATATCTAGAATATTTATTTGGAGCAGAACCATTACCAACCTCAATAGATGTTATTAGTTTATTTAATAAAGGGCTATACTCTAAGTAATTTATGTTTTTATGGGGATGATTAAGGCTTATAAAGGCGTTTGGATTATTAAATATCCATAATATTAATAATTTAAGATTACTAACTATACCAGTAAAAAATCTATTAGAATTCACTACATTTATATCTCCAAATCCACTAGTTTTACTTTCAAATCCTATTACTGGTAGGAAGTTATCATGTTTTCTTCTATATTTTATTCTTAAGTATTTTAAAGCTTCCCATTTACTTAATTCATTTCCGTTCATTCTAACAGATTTAATAAGATAATTATTATGATCTGTTAAAATCAAAAAATCTAATCCGTTATGTCGAGCATAATCAAATGCTTCAGTTGGGGTACCTCTTCCAGTAGAAAAGCCACAATGAGCATGAGGAATGCCATAGTAAAATTTTAAGTTTTTAAAGTTAATTTGTGTTTTTTTCTTAGTCAAATTATCCTACCTATAAAATTGCTTACAGTATATAATATATCTTCTGCGGTAAAATAATGACAATAACTAAATGTAATGATAAAATAAGTTTAGATATCTTAGCTAAATTTAATTATAAAAAAGAAGAAAGTGGGAAAAATAATGATAAAGAATTTTTTAAATAATATTCCTAATATATCAGAAGGTGTTTACATATCTGAAACATCTGTTATTATTGGAGATGTCGTTATTAAAGAAAATTCTAACATATGGTTTGGTGCTGTACTTAGAGGTGATGAACAATCAATATCTATAGGATGCGAAACTAATATACAAGAAAATGTTGTTATTCATGGAGATGGTGAAAATAAAGTGACCATAGGAAACGGAGTTACTATTGGTCATGGAGCTATAATTCATGGATGTACAATAGAAGATAATGCATTGATCGGTATGGGAGCTATAATATTAAATGGAGCTAAAATAAGTAAAAATTCTGTTGTTGCTGCTGGAAGCTTAGTAACTCAAAATAAAGAGTTTGAAGACGGATCATTAATACTTGGAAATCCTGCAAAAGTTATAAGAAGATTAACACAGGAAGAAATTCAAGCTAATAAAGAAAGCTCTTTAACTTATGTTAATTTAGCTAAGAAGATGGCAGACAGTAATTAATAAGGTAATAAATTGGAGGAAATATGATACTAATAGGTGAATATAATAATTTTAAGGTAAGTAAAAAAGTTGATTTTGGATATTACTTAGAAAATGACATGGGTGAAGAAGTGTTATTACCAAATTCATCTTTAAATGAAAACAAAATAGAAGTTGGCGATAAAGTAGAGGCTTTTGTTTATAGGGATTCAAAGGATAGGGTAATATCAACATTAAAAACTCCAAGTTTAACAGTTGGAAAAGTAGGTTACTTAGAAGTAGTTGGTCAAAGTGGTATAGGAGCGTTTGCGGATTTTGGTCTTGAAAGAGATGCATTTATACCAATTAAAGAGCAAATATATAAATTAAAAACAGGAGAAAAGTATTTATTTTATATGTACTTAGATAAAACGGATAGAATAGCGCTTACAACTAGAGTTGATAACTATTTAGAATTTGCATCACCTGAAGAATTTAAAACTTCAGATGAAATTGAAGCAATAGTGTATGAAAGTGGTTATAATGGAACTTTAAAAGTTGCAATAAATAGAAAGTACAAAGGAATAATATTAGGTAATGAACATTTTGACTATTTATATCCAGGTCAAGCAGTAAATGCAAGAGTTAAGAGAATATATGAAGATGGAGTAATTGGTATTACAACAAGAAAAACAAGATTAAATGAAAGAGACGTACTATCAAAAGACATACTTCAATACTTAAGAGAAAATGGAGGATTTATGCCATTCAATGATAAGTCTTCTCCAGAAGATATAAAAAGAACATTTAATACTAGTAAGAACTATTTTAAAATAGCACTTGGTGGATTAATGAAACAAAAGTTAATAGCTCAAGACAAAGAAGGAACAAGATTATTATAATAAATATTAAAACTATATTTTAGAGATATGATTATTACATAAGATTTTATATAAAAAGATATGCCGTTTAATTAATAGCATATCTTTTTATAATGCTGTGTTTTAGAAATGTTTTGATATATACATAAATAAAGTAGATTAAGTAATTGAATTTATTTAATTCTTGTTCTAAATAATAGATTTTTTAATTTGCTCCAATTAAAAGGAACTAAAGGATAAAAATAACGATCATTTGTAATTGTTTTAGTAGAATACATAATAAATACTATTAATAGTAGTCCTACTATAAATCCCCAATAACCTAAAATTGCACTTAAGATTAATAACAATACTCTCATAAACTTTAAAGCATAGCCTAACTCTATACTAGACTGCTCAAAACTAGCTAAAGCAACTATTGACATGTATAATATGGATTGAGGTATAAACCAACCAGTAGTTACGGTATATTCTCCTAATATTAATCCACCAATAACGGACAAAGACATTCCAAGAGAATTAGGGGTATTTAAAGATGCTAATTTTAATCCATCAATGGCTACTTCTAATATTAAAAATTGCCAGAAAATAGGTATAGAGTAACTGTCTTTTGGAAATAAAAAATTAAATTCAGCTGGCAAAGTTATATTTCCATTAATAAAAAGTAAGTAAAGTGGAGTTAAAACAATTGTTGATATAGTTATAATATTTCTAATTATTCTTAAATAATTACCTGTAAATATTGGAAAATAATAATCATCTACATCTTGTAGAAAGTCGAAAATAGAAGTTGGTAAAATCATAGCAGTAGGAGAATTATCTACTAAAATAATTATATTTCCTTCAGTTAAATGAGAGGATGCAACATCAGGTCTTTCTGTATATCTAACTTTAGGGAATGGATTAAGATAATTACGGTTACTTAAGGTTTCAACTAAACTTTGATCTCCTAATGTAAGGGTATCAACATTTATTTTCTTAATCTTTTCTAATACTATATCTAAGCTACGTTTATCAACAATACCATCCATATAAGCTATACATACATCAGTTTTTGAAATTTTACCTATAGTATGCATATCAAAAATTAATCTAGAATCACGTATTCTTCTACGAATTAAAGCTGTATTAAAAACTATTGTTTCAACAAAACCATCTCGTGCGCCTCTTAAAGTTTTTTCCTTTTCAGGTTCTGCAAGTCCACGTACCGGATAGGTACGCATATCTAGAATTATGCACTTATCATATCCATCAATAAACATTGAGGTTTGCCCACAAAGCACAGCATCAATTATTTTATCCAAATCAACTTCTTCAGAAACTTCTATATAAGGAATGGCATTATCTATAAATTCACTTGGTGTTTTATAAGAGTTCATTACTTCAGGCTTTATTGTAAAAAATCCATTCATTATTCGTTCCATAACGTCATCCTTAGTAAATCCATCTATATAAAACATAGTTGTTTTCTTATTACCTATTATTATATTCCTTTGAATAATATCAAAGCTCTCTTTAACTTTGAGTTTTGATTTTATTAAAGAAATATTATTATCAAAACCTGATGTGATTTTCAAAAAACTACACCTCTTTCATATTTTTTGTTATATGTTTATGAAAATATTATGTGATTTACAAGAAAATTTATGCAAAATATATTTAATAGACTAAGTGGATTTTTTTGCCTGTGATCTGGATAATATAATATCAATACTGCCATAAAACAGAATGTAAATTACAAAAAAATAAGGCTCTGTTAAAACAGAGCCGAAAATAAAAATTAGTATTTAAATTTAATAGAAATTTCTTTAATTTCACCTTTAGAATTTTTTCTTATATTAAATTGTTTTATATCAGAAAAATCATTGTCTAATTGATAAGATAATTCATTAATAGTAGCTTTGGTCTTTTTAGCTAATTCACCATCTTGAATTACTCTAAATCTAGATTTCTTACAAGTTATTTCTTCACTTTTGTCACTAATTACAACAAAATACTCAGGTGCTTCCTCAATAACTAAGTAATCTTTGCTTAAACTTAAATCATCACATAAACTATTATCTATACATTTAACTATCATTTAAAAGTCCTCCTAATATTAAAATTATAACTCAATAGTAGTATAAAATTTTCATAATTTATACTAGAAAAAATCATGAAAAAAGTAATTAAAAATAGTAAAAAATTATAATTTATAGAGAAGTGATACTTTTTTTGATATAATTATTATGAAAGAAAGGATTGATCAGTAATGGAAATTGGAAGAGTACGAAGCGGAAATGTGTCAACTGAAAGAAAAATTGTATCAGAAAAAAAAGATTTTTCTCAAAGCTTTAATCATGCCAGAGAAAGAAAGTCAGAAGAACAACTTCGTAAATTAATGGATGACATCAAAAAAAGAGGAAACAAGCTTGTATTAACTAAAACATATGTTGATGTTGTTATGTATAAAAAGATGATAAAAGAATATTTAGAATCAATATTAAAGTTTATGTATGATACAAAGAAAGATATTAGTTTTTGGCAAACTCAATATTTTGTTACTGTTGATACTATAGATGAAAAGTTAGAAGAACTGACAAATATGTTACTATCTGAAGAAAAGGAAAACTTGAATTTAGCAGCAACTATAGATGAAATTCAAGGATTAATAGTAGATATATATAGATAGAATACATAAAGGTTTAATGCTAAAGTATGAGTATTTAGTATTAAACCTTATTTATGTATAGAATTCCTAAGGCACATGAAAATAAATAATAATCCCAAAGTTGCAATGGATATTTTTCATCAGGCAAGAAGATGAATTGTCCTCATAGCGTGCTTATTAGGTCAATTTGACGACGCAGCATGATGGAAAATAGGCGGGCAAATGGACTTGTTATTTTTTCGAGTGTGCCTAAAGTTAAATATTAGTTGAGAACTGATAGTGAAAAGTTGAGAGTCAAGGAAAAAAACAAAGTGAACTAAGAGTTAATTACATTTTAAAATTAAATTATGGATATACTTAATTTGGAGGTTTGTTATAATTATTGTGTTATGATAATTATAATAAAAATTAAGGAAGGTGGATTTTAATGAAGAGATTATCAATATTTTTAATACCTATTATATCAATATTTATGTTTATAGGGTGTGGAGAAAATAAAACTACAACTATAGATGAAGTTAAGGAAATTAATTTTGTAGTTCCAGATGGACTTCCAGCAATATCTATAGCTAAAATGATAAAGGAAAAACCAGGATTTCAAAAAGGATATAATGTTAATTATAACATTGAAAAAGTATCAGATAATGTTGTTACATCTATAATGAAAAGTGAAGCTGATATAGCCATAGTACCATCCAATGTACCTGCTATATCTTATAATAAAAATGGTGATTACAAAATAGTTGGAACAGTAGGCTGGGGATCTTTTTATATAGTTTCTACTGATAATTCTAAAAATATAGATGAATTAAAAGGTAAGGAAATTTATAATATTGGAAAGGGATTAACTCCAGATATTATAACAAAAGCTATTTTAAAAAATAACAATATAGATCCAGATAAAGATGTGAACCTTAGCTATGTTGGAGGAGTTACAGAAATAGCACCAGTAATTTTATCAGGAAAAGCTAATTATGCAGTATTACCAGAACCAGCGTTATCTACTGTATTAAGCAAAAAAGATAATCTAAATATACTTCTGGATTTAAATGAAGAATGGAAAAAAGAAAATGATTCAAAATATGGTTACCCTCAAGCGACTATAATAATAAAAAAAGATTTAATAGAAAATGATAAAAAGCTAGTTGTAAATATTTTAAGAGAAATAGAAAATAGCACAATATGGGCATATAAAGACAAAGAAGCTTTAGGAGACTACTGTGAGGAAATAGGTGTATCAGCTAATAAAAATATAATAGTATCAGCCATGGAAAGGGCTAATATAAAATACGTTGATATAAAAGATTCTATTAGTGAATATAATACTTATTTTAAAAATTTATATGAATTTGACAACATAACGGTAGGAGGAAAGATACCAGATGAAGGAATATACATGGAAAAATAGAATATGTATTCTAGCATCATGTTTATTCTTTTTAATAGTATGGCAAGTTCTTGCAGTTATTATAAATAATGATATATATTTACCAAATATTCAACAAGTAATAACTGAAATGATTAAAATTATAGGTAAAAATGATTTTAATTTAATATTTATTAGTAGTGTATATAGATCTGTGTTATGCTATATTTTAGCTATAATTTTAGCTATAATCTTAGGGGTGCTTACATTTATGTATCCCTTTTTTAAGTTTTTATTAGCTCCAATAAATTCTTTTGCTAAAACTATACCAACTATGGTATTAGTAGTGTTAGTATTGGTTTGGTTCAATAAAGATAAGGCCCCATTTATAGTAGGGTTTGCTATAACATTTCCAATATTATATGAAGGAATAGTTGGAAGTCTTAATAGTATAGATAAAAAAATAATAGATATGATGGATATATATGAAATATCTCTTATAGAAAAAATAAAAAAAATATATGTTCCAATTATAAAATTTCACTTAGCAAGTATATTGGTATCAACTTTCTCTTTGGCATTTAAAGTTGTTATCGCAGGAGAAGTACATGGACAACCTAGGTATGGAATAGGTTCTGCAATACAACTTGAAAAAGTGAATTTTAACACTAGTGGAATATTTGCATGGATAGTACTTATTGCGATATTATCACTAGCTTTTGAATTTATAAATAATTTGTTTAAAACTAGGATATATAGGTGGAAGAAAAATGAAAATAGAAATTAAAAATTTAAGTAAAGCTTATAATAATGAAATAGTTTTCGAAAGGTTTAATTTAACTTTAGAAAATAGCAAAGTAAATTGCATAGTCGGAAAATCAGGTTGTGGAAAAAGCACTTTGCTTAATATGTTAGCTGGAATTCTTAAATTTGATGATGGAGAGATTTCAGGAATATCAAAAAATGAAGTTAGTTACATATTTCAAGAAGATAGATTGGTAGAATGGCTTACAGTTGAAGAAAATTTAATTTTTGCCTTGAAAAAATATTATGATAAGTTAGAACTAAAAGAAAAAATAAAATATATTTTATCTTCATTAAGACTTGAAGATGTAAAAAATAAATATCCAGAAGAATTAAGTGGTGGAATGAAGCAGAGAGTAAATATAGCTAGAGCTTTTGGAAAACCATCTAAAATTATTTTAATGGACGAACCATTCAAATCTTTAGATTACACATTAAAATATAAAATAATTGATGAATTTAAAAATATTATGTTAAATGAGAGTAGAATAGTAGTACTAGTTACTCATGATGTTGATGAAGCTATATATTTTAATGGTAATATAATAGTTTTTGGAGAAAGACCTGTTAAGATTAAAGGCATGTTTAATGAAGATTTACAAGATTTTAAGAGTGATATTATTAATTTAATTAAGTAATAGCATATGTTTTAGTAGTGTGTTGATATATGCATAAGTAAAGCTGGACTAAGTAATTGAACTTAAGAACACTAAAATGAGTATAGTCCAATTTTAGCTTGCTCCAATGTAAAAATGAGACAAGCAGTAAATTTGACAATACTCATTAAGAGTTCTAAAAGTCCAATTACAATGCCACTTCACCTATTGCATATATCAACATCAATTTAAGACATGATCTAATAATAAAAGGAGGATTTTATGTTAAAAAAATTTATTAGTTTTTATAAACCATATAAGAAATTATTCTTTATGGATTTGATAGCAGCGTTTATAGCAGCGTTATGTGATTTAGTTTATCCAATGATGACAAGAACTCTAGTTAATGATTCTATTCCTAATAAAAATATAAGATTAATAGTAGTTTTTGCGGTAACATTATTAATTATATTTTTAGTTAAAGCATTATGTGGTTATTTCATGCAATATTGGGGACATGTTGTTGGAGTAAGAATGCAAGGTGATATGAGAAGAGATGTATTTAATCATCTTCAAAAATTACCTAATAAATATTTTGATAATAATAAGACCGGTGATATTATGTCAAGAATAATAAATGACTTGATGGAAATTTCAGAACTTGCCCATCATGGACCAGAAGATATATTTATATCAATAGTAATGCTTACAGGTTCATTTATTATATTATGCACAATTAATATTCCACTTACATTATTGATTTTTGCATTTATACCTTTTATTGTTTTATTTACTATGTATCAAAGAAAGAAAATGAATAAAGCGTTTCTAGATACAAAAGTAAAAACAGGTGCAATAAATGCAAGTCTTGAAAATAGTATTTCAGGAATAAGTATTTCTAAAGCTTTTGTTAGTCATGAAACAGAACAAGAAAAATTTGAAAAAGGAAACAAGAGATTTATCTTTGCAAGAGAAAAAGCATATAAAGTAATGGCTGAATACTTCTCAGGAGCAGGTTTTGGAATAGATATATTAAATTATGTAGGTTTAATAGGGGGAGGTCTATTTACTTTTAAGGGAATAATAGATATTGGAGATTTTATGGCATATATGTTATATATAAGACTATTTACAGATCCTATTAAGAAGTTAATTAATTTTATGGAACAATTCCAAAATGGTATAACTGGTTTCCAAAGATATATGGAAATTATGAATGAAGATCAAGAAAAGAATAAAAAAGATGCCATTGAATTACATGATGTAAAAGGAGATATAGAATTTAAGAATGTTAGTTTTAGCTATGAAGGAGAAAAAGTATTAGATGATTTTTCCATCGATATAGAAAGCGGAAAAATGTTGGCTTTAGTTGGACATTCTGGTGGAGGAAAAACAACAATTTGTAATTTGATTCCTAGATTTTATGATGTTATGAATGGCGATATACTAATAGATGGAAAAAGTATATATAATGTAACTTTAGATTCATTAAGAGAAAGCATAGGTATAGTACAACAAGAAGTATTTTTATTTACTGGTACTATAAGGGATAATATATTATATGGTAAAACTAATGCAAGCGAAGATGAAATTATAAAAGCGGCTAAAATGGCCAATATTCATGAATTTATTGAAAGCTTGCCAGAAGGATACGATACTTATATTGGAGAAAGAGGCGTAAAATTATCAGGTGGTCAAAAGCAACGTATCTCTATTGCTAGAGTATTTTTAAAGAATCCGTCTATTTTGATACTTGATGAAGCAACATCTGCCTTAGATAATACAACAGAGCATATAATCCAGGAATCCCTTAAGAAATTATGTGAGGGAAGGACAACTATAGTTGTAGCACATAGATTATCAACAATTCAAAATGCAGATGAAATAGTTGTTATTGGAAATAAGGGAATAATAGAAAAGGGAAGTCATAATGAATTAATGAAGTTAAATGGTGAGTATAGTAAATTACAGAAAATAGCTTCAATTTAAAACACAGCAAAATATATAAAGAATAATGAAAAAATTGGTAATTGTATTTAAAGTTCACGAAATTAAGTTGGTTTTGTGAACTTTTTTTATTTTTAGGAATAATAAAAAAAGTTATTTATGGGTAAATTAATATTATAAATTTAAGAAAGATTGTATCTTTTAACCATAACTGTTATGAACTTTTTCCATTTTTAATAAAAGAAAAGAGTAATCACTTTTTATATGAACAATATTAAAGTAACTGAATATTTTGATATAGAGAGTATTAAATTTAGTAGTGAAAATAATTGAGGAGGAAATTTATGATAAAGCACATTAATGATTCAAATTTTGAAAATGAAGTTTTAAATTGTAATGAATTAGTTTTGGTAGATTTTTGGGCAACTTGGTGTGGACCTTGTAGAATGTTATCTCCAGTATTGGAAGAATTAGAAGGGGAATTTGAAAATGTTAAATTTACTAAAATAGATATAGATGAAAATCCATTATCATCTAGAGTTAATGAAATTAGAAGTATTCCAACTATAAAATTATTTAAAAATGGCAAACCAATAGAAACATCAATAGGATTTTTACCTAAAGAAGCTTTATCAGACTTAATTAAAGATAATTTATAATTTAGGAGTTTAAATTTATGCAAGAACGATATGATATTGCAATAATAGGAAGTGGACCCGCAGGCCTTTCAGCAGCTCTAAACGCTAAAATAAGAAATAAGAAGTTTATTGTTTTTGGAAATAGTAATTTGAGTTCAAAATTAGAGAGAGCTCCTAAAATTAATAATTATTTAGGATTTTATGGCATAAGTGGTGAAGATTTAAAAGAAAAATTTTTAAATCATATAAATGCTATGGAAATAGATATAAAAAATGAACGAATAAATAATATTTATGCTATGGGACAATACTTTACATTAATAGGGAATGAAGAAATATATGAATCTAATAGTGTAATAATAGCAACAGGTGTAGAGTATACTAAGGCATTAGATGGAGAAGAAGAATTTCTAGGAAGAGGTGTAGGATATTGTGCTACATGTGATGCACCATTATATAAAGATAAAATAGTATCTATAATATCATATAATAAGGATGGAGAAAAAGATGCTAACTATGTTAGTGAGTTAGCAAAAACAGTTTATTATATACCTATGTATAGAGGTGAATATGATATCAATGATAAAATTACTATAATAGAAGATAAGCCAGTAAAAATTATAGGAGAGGAAAAGGTAGAAAGATTAATCTTAAAAGAAAATAATTTAATAACTGAAGGAGTTTTTTTGCTTAAAAACTTTATATCTCCTAAAGAATTAGTACCTGGTTTAAATATAGTAAATGGTCATGTTGAAGTTAAAAGAAATATGGAAACCAATATAAAAGGATGTTTTGCAGCAGGAGATTGTACTGGAAAACCATATCAATATATTAAAGCAGCTGGAGAAGGGAATATTGCAGTATTAAGTGCTGTTGCATACTTAGATTCATTAAAATAAATTAATATATATATTCAATATAGAACCTTATAAATAAAACGCATTTTAAAATATTTAAAACATTTTAAAATGCGTTTTTGTCATATAGATATTTAGAAGTTTATATAATTAGGAAGTTAATAAAATTAAGTTTCTAATATTTTTTAGTTATTTTTATAAAAACACATTAGTGTATACTAATTATTGAATAAGTCATAAATATGAGTAATTAAATTTATTTTATTAGAAAAAAGTATAGCATAAAACCAATAAATAAAAAATGTTTAGAAATTTATTCGTAGACAAAATTTGTATAAAATGGTTTAATGTTTTATATGAGGGGATTTTAAATATATAGTAATTATAACAATATATTTTATGTGAATTATGGAGGTTAAAATGAATAATAATGAGCAGGAAGACAGTAAAAAACTAAAGTATTTTAGATTGTTAGCTAAGCAATATCCTAACATTGCTTTAGCATCTACAGAAATTATAAATTTAGAAGCAATTCTTAATTTACCCAAAGGTACAGAACATTTTTTAAGTGACATACATGGTGAATATGAGCCTTTTGTACATGTATTAAGAAATGGATCTGGAGTTGTAAAAAGAAAGATAGAAGATCTTTTTGGTAAATCTTTATTAGAAAGTGATATAAAAAGTTTAGCAACTTTAATATATTATCCAGAACAAAAATTAGATATTGTTTTAAAAGAAGAACGAAATATAGATGATTGGTATAAAATAACTTTAAATAGGCTTATAGAAATATGCAGATTTTGTTCATCTAAATATACGAGATCAAAAGTAAGAAAAGCACTTCCATCTGATTTCGCTTATATAATAGAGGAGTTATTGCATGAACAATTTAATGGAATAGATAAACAAGAGTATTATGATAGGATAATAACCACTATTATAGATATAGGAAGAGCAAAAGAATTTATAATTGCATTATCTAAGTTAATACAAAGAATGATTATAGATAGACTTCACATAATAGGAGATATATATGATAGAGGACCAAGACCAGATATTATAATAGATACTCTTATGGAATATCATTCAGTGGATATTCAATGGGGTAACCATGATATGCTTTGGATGGGAGCAGCAGCAGGAGTAAGAACTTGTGTTGCTAATGTTTTAAGAATATCTACACGATATGCAAATCTAGATTTGGTTGAAGAAATTTATGGAATAAATCTTTTACCTTTAGCGACCTTTGCATTAAAGTATTATAAAGATGATCCATGTGAATCATTTATTCCAAAAGTAAAGAAAGATGACCCATCTGCAAGTCAAGAAGTAGATTTAGTATCTAAAATGCATAAAGCTATAACAATATTACAGTTTAAATTAGAAAAGGAAATAATAGATAGAAGACCTGAATTTGAATTAGAAGGAAGATTGTTATTAGATAAAATAGATTATGAAAAAGGGACTATAATATTAAACGGAACTGAATACACATTAAATGATAATAATTTTCCAACAATAGATCCTAAAGATCCATATAAACTTACAGATGAGGAATCAGTGCTTATAGATAAACTTGTCTATTCTTTTGTAAATAGTGATAAATTACAAAAACATGTTAGATTTTTATTTTCTAAAGGAAATATGTATTTAAAATTTAATTCTAATTTATTATTTCATGGATGTATACCTTTAGATGATGAAGGAAATTTAAAAAGTATGTGCATACAAGGCGAAGAATATAAAAGTAAAAGATTATTAGAAAAATTTGATTCTTTATCTAGAGAAGGTTACTTTGAAAAAGTTGGTAGTGAAGAAAAGACTTATGGAATGGATATAATGTGGTATTTATGGACAGGCCCGGTATCACCTTTATTTGGTAAAAAACAAATGGCTACATTTGAAAGATATTTCATAGATGACGAAATATCTCATATAGAAAAGAAGACAGGATATTATAAATTAAGAGATCGAGAGGAAATGTGTGATATGATACTTAGAGAATTTGGATTAGACCCCAATGAATCTAGAATTATAAATGGACATGTGCCAGTAAAAAAGAAAAATGGAGAAAGTCCAATAAAGGCTAATGGTAAAATGATAGTTATTGATGGCGGTTTTTCTAAGGCATATCAAAAGCAAACGGGTATTGCAGGATATACTTTAATATATAATTCTTATGGATTACAATTAGTTTCACATGAACACTTCTCATCTACAGAAGAATCTATAATGAAAGAAAAAGATATTTTATCTACAACTCTTGTAGTAGAGCAAAAACTTAAACGAAAAACAGTAGAAGATACGGATATAGGTAGGGAATTACAAGCTCAAATTAAGGATTTGAAGGAATTATTATTAATATATAGAAAAGGAATAATAAAAGAAATAAGATAAGGTAAATACCTTATCTTATTTCTTTTATTCACAATCATCATTAATAACAATTTTATTTAAATAAAAGTAAAATTCAACTCCATTATCTATGTTTTGAAGATTAAATTCACTATTATGAAGTTTTAATATATTTTTTACTATAGATAATCCAAGACCAGTACTATCTTTAGTTCTTTCTCTTGATTTATCAATTCTATAAAATTTATCAAATAATTTCTTAAGTTCTTCTTTAGGGATATTTATACCCATATTTTTTATGGAGATTTTAAATTTATCATTTTCTTCAGTTACAGATACATTTATTAAATTATGTGTAGGAGTATATTTAATTGCATTAGTTATAATATTAGTTATTACTTGATCCATTTGAAATATATCTGCATAAACATAACTATAAGGACTACTTGAAGTAAATTCAACTTTTAAGTCATATTCTTCAAATTTTAAATGATTATTTTTTAAAATTTTAGAAATTAATCTATTAATATTAAATGATTCTAGTTTTGGTTTTATAGTACCTGATTCTAGTTTTGATAGTTCTAACATATTTTTAACTAAGATATTCATTTTTTGAGATTCACTAATTATAGTTTCTAAATAAGTTAGTGCATCATCTCCAGATACTATTCCATCCTTAAGACCTTCAGCATAGCCTTCAATTATTCCTATAGGAGTTTTTAATTCATGGCTAACATTGTCTACAAACTCTTTTCTCATATTTTCAAGTTTTCTTTCTTTTTCAATATCCTCTTCTAACTTTTGATTTTTCTGTTTTAAATCAGTTAAAGCGTTTTGAAGATTTTTAGAGAGAAAATTTAATGTTCTAGCTAAATTTCCAATTTCATCTTCTCTTTCTACATCACATGAAACAGTAAAATCCATATTAGACATTTTATTAGCCACATTATTTAAGCTTGTAAGTGGCTTAGATATTAAATTAGAGTAAATAGAGGATAGTATACCAGCTATTATTGTTAAACCTAAAAATACATAAATATAAAATTCATCAATTATCTTTGAAGCTTCTTCAATTGGCTGAATTGATGAAACTGAAATTATAACACTATCATTATTAGATTTTAAAGACATAGGTGCTATTATACCAATTTTTTGATTTTCAGCTTCCTTGTTGTAGAATCTAGTTACTTTTATTTGTGATGAATTTATAACATCTAAAATTAAAGTTTTATTATTTATAAGTTCATCGCAAAATTTAGTTAATATAGCTATGTTATCTTTATTTTCAATTTTATTTGGCAGATACATTAATTCTCCATTTAGGGAAAAAATTGCAACTTTTGAGTTGTTGTCATTTTCAAATTTATCAAGAACTTGATATAAAGCATAATCATCATTATTTTGATAAGAATACAAAGTCTGTATTTTACTTATTTCTTTTACCAAAAAAGAAGTTTTTCTATAGAAATAAAATTTTTCAAACAAGAAAGATTGTGTAAAGTAAACTAATAATAATAGTCCAAATATAAGACAAAGAGTTATTACAAATAATCTTTTAGATAAGCTATGTTTCATTATTTAACCTCAAATTTGTAGCCACTACCACGAACAGTGACTATATAAGATGATTTGTCCAGCAATTTTTCTCTAAGTCTTTTAATGTTAGTATCCACAGTACGAATATCACCATAATAATCAATGCCCCATACATTATCCAATATGTTATCACGACTTAATGCAATTCCATCATTATTTATTAGATAAATTAAAAGCTCGTATTCTTTAGGGGATAAAAGTATTATTTTATCATCAACTTTAACCTCATGAGAAAGTTGATTTACACTTAAACCATTGAAATTTTGAATACTTGAGTCTAAATCTTCTCTTGTTCTTTTTAGTAATGCCTTAACCTTTGCAACCAGAACTTTAGGGCTAAAAGGTTTGGTCATATAATCATCTGCACCAAATTCGTATCCTTCAAGTTTATCTTCTTCTTCACCTTTAGCAGTAAGTAAAATTACAGGAACATTTGATACTTCTCTAAGTCTTTCAAGCATCTCTAGCCCATTCATCCTTGGCATCATTATATCTAAGAGTATTAAATCAATTTTTTCTTTACTAAATTGGAAGAGTCCTTCTTCTCCATTTGATGCTTCATAAATATTAAAACCATCTTTTAAAAGATAGTCTCTAATTAAAAATCTAATTTTAAGTTCATCTTCCACAATTAAGATTGATTTCCTCATATTTATACTTCACTCCTTTAAAATTAGAATTATATACTTTTTATATATTTTAGCATTACTTTAAGAATATATCTATAATAAGAGAATCTACATATTAATGAAGTTTAAATAATGTGTTATAATTTTATTTTAGATACTTTATATATTTAAGTAGTTATAATTTATTAGGAGAAGAGTGAATGATAAAATTAAATTTTGATATAAAAAGGCATAAGTTAAAAAATGGGTTAGAGGTAATAACTATAAACAAGAATACACAAATAGCGTCTATAAATATAGGTGTTAAAGTGGGTGCATTAAATGAGAGTTTAGAACAAAAGGGGATAAGTCATTTTATTGAACATTGTTTATTTAAGGGAACATACAAAAGAAGTGATGAGGAGCTTAATAGTGATTTAGAAGCTTTAGGGGGAGAGTACAATGCGTACACTGATTACGAAGCTACTGTGTATACAATTAGTTGTTTGATGGAAGAATTTAATAATGGAGTATCAATATTAAGTGATATGATTATAAATTCTAAATTCGAAGCAAGTGAAATAGAAAAAGAAAGAGGCGTAATTTTAGCTGAAATAAGGACTGGAAAAGATGACTTAGAAGATTATAGCTTTAAAAATGTAAATAATGTAGCATTTACTAAAAGTCCTTTAAAATACGAAGTAGCAGGTCTTGAAGACAATGTTAATAAATTTACTAGAGAAGAAATTAAAAAATACTATGAAAAATACTATACACCTAAAAATTCATTAATCACAATGGTTTCATCATTAAGTCATGATGAAGCAATAAAATTAATAGAAGAAAATTTTGGTATGTGGACTGGAGAAAAACCAGAAAATCTAAAGGTTGTTAAAGAAAAAAATAAGAGTATAACAAAAATTACGTACAAAAAAGATATAGAACAAAGTACAATAATTTATTTGTATACTTTCAACGAGTTAGAAAAAGAAGATGAATTACCACTTAGAATATTAAACCATAGACTGGGAGAGAGCGCTAATTCGCTTTTATTTAGAGAAGTAAGAGAAAATAGAGGTCTTGCTTATGATATATATACAAACTTAGAAATAAGTACTAATATAAAAACACTATATATATACACATCAGTAGCTGAAGAAAACTTAGAAGAAGCTAAAAGTGCAATAGATGAAACATTGAAGAATATCATTGATGGAAAAATTCAAATAGGTGATAGAGATTTAGACGTAATGAAAAAAGTTCATAAAACAGCAGTAATTTCAACATTAGAGGATTCTTTAGAGCTTTGTAATTATATGTTACATCAAGAACTTGAAGGTGAAGATATATTTGAATTTGTTAAAGATATGGAACGATTAAATAATATTGACAAAGTCAAAATAAATGAAGTGAGTAAAAAAGTTTTTAAAAGTCCAACTATTCATATACTAAAATCTAATTAATAAAATTTTACACAGTTTTAAATCAAATTTAAATAGGTTAAGGTGAGAAAATCAAATGGCTAAAATAACAAAACTAGAAATTCAAAAGAGAAATAAAGAAAGAGTTAATGTATTTTTAGATGAGGAGTATGCATTTTCTATAAGTGCTGAACTTATATATAAAGAGGGAATTAAGGTAAAAGATAATGTAGATTCAGAAAAACTTAAGGAATTAGCAAATAAAGATGCTATTATAAAATGTAGAGAAGCTGCAATAAGAACTATAGAAAGAAATTTAAAAACAGAAAAACAAGTAAGAGATAAATTGAATTTAAAGGGATATGATGAAGAGGCTATAACTAAGGCAATAGATTTTTTAAAGGAGTATGATTTTTTAGATGATAAAGATTATACTAATAAATTTGTTAAAGATAAGTTGAAATCTCAAGGGAGTAATAAAATTAGATACTCACTTATGCAAAAGGGAATATCTAAAGATGTTATAGAAGAGGAACTTAGCAGTATAGATAAAGAAAATGAAAAACAAAGTGCACTTGTTTTAGCACAAAAGAAGCTAAAT
Organism: Clostridium aquiflavi; assembly: GCF_031344075.1. Taxonomy (NCBI): domain Bacteria; kingdom Bacillati; phylum Bacillota; class Clostridia; order Eubacteriales; family Clostridiaceae; genus Clostridium; species Clostridium aquiflavi. The sequence continues at coordinate 10,485 of NZ_JAVJAN010000036.1, read as the reverse complement.
AGTCTTAGAAAAACGGAAGATGATATGTATAAGATATCAAATAAATTATACAGATTTTTATTATCAAAAGGCTATGGATATGAGATTATCAAAGACGTAGTTAAAGAGGCCATGGATTTTGAACTTTTTGATTAAAGGAGAACATAAATGGAAAAAATTCTTTTATACAAAGTTATGATTTTTGGTATAATAGGACTGTCAATAATGTTTAGTATAATAAAGGTATTAAGGAATTCCAATATTGATTATGTTATTGCTCCTATAATAGATACAATAGCAAGCATATTGACATTTATGCTGATTTTGTTAAAATATGAGAATATTAATAGTATATTATCATACTTTATTAAAAACATTTTAGGAGATTTATATTTAACTAATGGAATAATCAAAATAATTGGTATTATAGCCTTATTTATAATTATAAAATTTATAATAAAATTTATAATTTCAATAATACAATCAACTATTTTTAGCGGTGGAAAGAAAGTTATAAATGAAAGTAAAACATTACTAATTATTTTTTCAACTATATTTGGTATCGCTAGAGCTTGTATTTTTATATTGATATTATTTGTTCCTATAATAATGTTTAATTCTATTCCTAACAATCCTTATCAGATTAATATTTTTAATGATATTACTGCGTTTAATAAAGTAGAAGATATTATAGATAAAAATAAATCTAAAATCATAAATAATGGACTGATTAAGGATATAGCATCGAATAGAATCATTTATTATAATGGGATTACTTTAGATGAAGGGGTAAAATCTAATGATGTTATTAACGAAAAGGCAAGAAAAATAGTATCATCAAGTAAGAATGATAGAGAAAAGGCAAAAAAATTATATTCTTGGATTGGCTCTAATATAACTTATGATTACGACAAAGCGACTAGAGTTTTAAATTCAGAAAATGTAAAAAATAGTGGTGCCATATGTGCATATGAAGAAAGAAATGGTATATGTTTTGATTATGCATGTCTTTATGTAGCTATGGCAAGAGCAACTAACCTTAAGGTTAGATTAATAACTGGAAAAGCATATAATGGAGAAGAATATATAAGTCATGCATGGAATGAAGTATACTTAAGTGATGAAAACAAATGGATTAAAGTTGATTCAACATTTTATAATGCGGGGAATTATTTTGACTGTGATAATTTTGATGAGATACATATAAAAGATAATATTGCAGGAGAATGGTAGAGTAAGAAGCATATTTATAATATACTTCTTATAAAATATAAGAAGTATATTATTTTTTTGATATTTTTGTAAGTATTAAATTTATGGCTTTTTCGCAATCAGTATCATCATTGCTAATAGCCCATGCTATATTAAAAAATTGCAAGGCTTTATTTAGTTTATTTTTCATAGTGTAGCAGTAGCCTAAATTAAAATAATATTTGCTTTCATTTTGAATAGTAAGAGCATTTTTTAACATAGTGATTGCTTTATCAAACTGCTTTAACTTAATAAAACAAACACCAGCATTATAATATGAACAAGCCTCATTTTGTTTTTGAGTAGCAGATTTTTTATAACAATCAATAGCTCGTAAATAATCTTGAGTATTGTACAATTTATTTCCTTCATTAAAATAGTTCATTTTAACCTCCGAATATATTATTTTATAAGTTATTAAAATATATAAGATCTCCAATATACTAATTAAATACATTTAGATTATAGACATGTAAAATAACTACTATACATAAATAAAACAAAATTGAAATAATAATGTTGTATACAAATAAAAATATTAATATAGAATTTGTATTTTAATTTAGAGTAGGTGAAATTGAAGATGAAGAACTATAAAATAGGATTAGACATTGGCTCGACAACGGTTAAACTAGTTGTTCTTAATCATAAAGAGCAATTAGTATATAGTAAATATGAAAGACATTATTCTGATATAAAGAGTACTATTATAGAGTTAATAGAAGAAGCATATAAAGATCTTGGAAATATTTATTGTACATTAAGCGTAACAGGCTCTGGAGGACTTTCTGTATCTAAATGGCTTAATGTAGAATTTATACAAGAAGTTATTGCATGTTCAAAAACAGTTGAAACAATAATTCCAGAAACAGATGTTGTAATAGAATTAGGTGGAGAAGATGCTAAAATAACTTATTTCAGAGGTGGACTTGAACAAAGAATGAATGGAAGCTGCGCAGGGGGAACAGGAGCATTTATAGATCAAATGGCTGTTTTATTAAATACTGATGCTAGTGGTTTAAATGAATATGCTAAAAGTTTTAATGTTATATATCCAATAGCATCAAGATGTGGAGTATTTGCAAAAACAGATGTACAACCTCTTATAAATGAAGGCGCAAGTAAAGAAGATATTTCGGCGTCTATATTTCAAGCAGTGGTTAATCAAACTATAAGTGGACTAGCGTGCGGTAAACCTATAAAGGGAAATGTAGCTTTCCTTGGAGGACCATTATTCTTTTTATCCGAGTTAAGACAAAGATTTATAGAAACATTAAACCTAAAAGAAGAAGAAGTGATTTTTCCTAAAAATCCACAATTATTTGTAGCACAAGGAGCAGCATTATTATCAACAAAAAATAACTTTACAGATCTTGAGAGTATAGTAAAAAAAGTAAAAAATTTATCTGCAATAAAAGATGATGATGTTGAAAGATTAGATGTATTATTTGAAAATGAAGATGAATATATAAAATTCAAAAAAAGACATGAAAAGGCTAAGGTAAAAAGAGGAGATTTAAATAATTATAAAGGTAAGGCTTTTTTAGGAATAGATGCAGGATCAACAACTACTAAAATTGCATTGATAAATGATAAAGATGAACTTATATATTCTTTATATGAAGGTAATGAGGGTAATCCTCTTAAAAAAGTTATACAAATGTTAAAAGACTTATATTCCAAATTACCAAGTGAAGTTGAAATTACAAATACAACTGTAACAGGATATGGAGAAGCTTTAATTAAATCAGCATTACATATTGATATTGGAGAAATAGAAACAATTGCTCACTATAAGGCTGCAGAATATTTTCTACCAGGAGTTGATTTTATTTTAGATATTGGTGGACAAGATATGAAATGCTTAAAGATAAAAAATGGAACAATAGATAGTATATTGTTAAATGAAGCTTGTTCATCTGGATGTGGTTCTTTTATAGAAACATTTGCGAAATCCTTAAATATGAAAATTGAAAATTTTGCAAAGGAAGCAATTAAATCAAAAGCACCTGTTGATTTGGGCTCAAGGTGTACTGTTTTTATGAATTCAAGAGTTAAGCAGTCACAAAAAGAAGGTGCTGAAATTTCTGATATATCTGCTGGTTTATCATATTCTGTAATAAAAAATGCTTTATTTAAAGTTATTAAATTAAGAGATGAAAAAGATATTGGAGATAAAGTAATAGTACAAGGTGGAACATTCTACAATGATGCTGTACTTAGAAGCTTTGAACTTGTTTCAGGTAGAGAAGCAGTTAGACCAGATATAGCAGGTCTTATGGGTGCTTTTGGATGTGCAATAATATCAAAAGAAAGATATGTAGATGGAGAAAAATCTAGTATACTTTCTAAAGATAAAATTAACAACTTTAATATGACAGCAGTATTTAAGAGATGTGGGAAATGCGGAAATAATTGTCTTTTGACTGTTAATAAATTCTCTACTGATGAAGAGTTTATTTCAGGTAATAGATGTGAAAGAGCACTTGGAGTAGATAAAACTAAAAATGATATTCCTAATTTATACAAATATAAGTATAAGAGAACTTTTAATTACATTCCTCTTAAAGAAAATGAAGCTAAAAGAGGAGTAATAGGAATTCCAAGAGTATTAAATATGTATGAGAATTATCCATTTTGGTTTAAAACTTTAACAGCACTTGGATTTAGTGTAAAATTATCACCTTCGTCAAGTAAAAAGATATATGAAAAGGGAATAGAAACAATACCATCAGAATCAGCTTGTTATCCAGCAAAATTAGTTCATGGACATATTATGTCACTTGTAGATTCAGGAGTGAAAACTATTTTTTACCCTTGTATACCATATGAGAAGAATGAATTTGTAAGTGCTAACAATAATTATAATTGTCCAATGGTAACATCATATCCTGAAGTAATTAAAAATAATGTTGATGAATTAAAAGATAAAAATATAAAATATATTTCTCCATTCTTTTCATTAAATGATGAAAAAGAATTAGCAAAGAGAATAGTTCAAGAATTTAAAGATTATAATGTTACATTAAAAGAAGCAGAAATAGCTGTATATTTAGGAGCTAAAGAAAGAGATGAATATAAAAAAGATATACAAAATAAAGGTGAAGAAGTTTTAAAATATCTTGAAGATAACAATAAATACGGAATAGTTTTATGTGGTAGACCATATCATATTGATCCAGAAATAAATCATGGAATTCCTGATGTAATAAATTCTTATGGCATGGCTGTATTAACAGAAGATAGTATATCTCATTTAGGTACTTTAAAAAACAAACTTAGAGTTGTAGATCAATGGACTTATCATTCAAGATTATATAGAGCAGCACAAGTTGTATCAGAAAATAATAATCTTGAAATAATTCAATTAAATTCTTTTGGATGTGGACTAGATGCTGTAACAAGTGATCAGGTTTCTGAAATAATAAGCGCTAAAGGGAAGATATATACTTTACTTAAGATAGATGAAGGAAATAATTTAGGAGCAGCTAAGATTAGAATTAGATCATTAAAAGCTGCAATAGAAGAAAGATTAAGAAAAAATTATGCCCCTATTGAAGAAAAAATAGAATATAAAAATCCTATTTTTACAAAAGAAATGAGAAAAACCCACACGATACTTGTACCACAAATGTCTCCAATTCATTTTAATTTAGTAGAAGAAGCAGGAAGAGCAAGTGGGTATAATATTGAAGTGTTACCTTCAATTGATACTAAAGCTATTGAGGAAGGGTTAAAATATGTAAATAATGATGCATGCTATCCATCTATAATTGTCATTGGTCAAATGATTAATGCTTTAAAATCAGGAAAATATGATTTAAATAATACATCAGTTATTATAAGTCAAACTGGTGGCGGATGTAGAGCAACTAATTATATAGGATTTTTAAAGATGGCTTTAAAACATGCAGGATTTGAAAATGTACCTGTAATATCTTTAAATGCAGTAGGACTAGAAAAACAACCAGGATTTAAAGTAACTTTTAAATTTTTAAATAAATCACTAATGGCTTTAATATATGGTGATTTATTTATGAAAACACTATATAGGACAAGACCATATGAAAAAGAAAAAGGTTCTGCATTTTCATTGTATGAAAAATTCAACGAGAAGGCTAAGAAGATTATAAGAACTGGAAGTAAGAAAGAATTTAATAATAATATAAAAGAAATAATAGAAGCTTTTGATAAATTACCATTACTAGATATTAAGAAGCCAAGAGTTGGAGTTGTGGGTGAAATATTAGTTAAGTTCCATCCCACTGCTAATAATGATATAGTTGGTATATTGGAAAGAGAAGGTGCTGAAGCTGTAGTGCCTGATTTATTAGACTTTTTCCTATATTCAGCATATGATGATGTTTTTAAGCATGATTATCTTGCAGGAAGTTTAAAGAATAAAGTTATTAGCAAATTGGCTATAGCATATATAGAAAGTTTTAGAAAATCTATGAAAAAATATTTAGACAATAGTAGTAGATTTACAGCACCAAAGCATATAACAGAATTAGGTAAATTAGCTTCACCAATAGTATCGCTTGGAAATCAAACTGGAGAAGGCTGGTTTTTAACGGCAGAAATGATTGAGTTGATTGAAAATGATGCTGAAAATATAGTGTGTATGCAACCTTTTGCATGTTTACCAAATCATGTAACCGGAAAAGGTATGATAAAAGCACTTAAAGAAAAATATCCAAAGTCTAATATAGTTGCAATAGATTATGATCCAGGCGCATCAAATGTAAATCAATTAAATAGAATTAAGCTAATGCTTTCAGTTGCATTTAAAAATATAGAAGATCAAATTATATTATGCAAGAATATAGAATCTAAGGACAATGTGTTAAAAAAAGAAGTTAGTATAACCTTGGAAAAAAAAGAATAACATTTTATTATTTGATTATGTTTTAGTAGCATGTTGATATATGCGTAAGCAAAGTGGGCTGAGTAATTGAATTTAGGAATACTAAAAATGAATATAGTCCCATTTTAGCTTGCTCCCAATATAAAATTAAGACAAGCAGTAAGTGTGACAATACTCATTGAGAAGTCTCAAAGTCCAATTACAATGCCTCTCTGCCTATTGCATATATCAACACATATTTAAAACATATCCTAATTATTTAGATGTTTAAATTGTGTACAGGTTAAGATATAATTTTATTGTACTTATGTAGAATAAAGAGGTGAATTTTAGATGAAATTAGAATTAACAATATTTGAATTAGGTCAAGCTTTAAAAAAATTAGAAAAAAAGCATGAACTAGATTTACTAGTGAAATCAACATTAAATGGTGGTTGGATGACATTAAGAGGAATGGCTAATATACAAAGAGTTCCAGGATTAACTTTAGGTTGTATTAGTAAAGGAAATAATATTATAGATATAAAAATAAAAGATAATAATGGACAAGGAAGTACATTAAAGCTTACTGGTGCAAAAGAAAAAAAATTTAATGTAGAGATATCTTCAACTAAATATATAGAATTATCTAATAAAAACAGACTTAGTTCAAATGAAATAAAAGTTAACCAAAATGAATGTAAGTTACGAATTGATGAAAATATGATATTTACTATAAAAGCTAGTGCAGATGAAGTAATAAAGCTTATAAAATAAGCGAGTTTTAGGTATTAAATTAAAAGTATAAATACTAAATAAATTTATTAATAAAAAATTATATGCTTGTCTAATGAAGAATTAGAGATATTAGAAAGCATAAAATAGTTTTTAGAGAATTACTTTATAAAGAAGCTCATTAAATATTAAGATTAGTTTTAATATTTAATGGGTTTATTTATGTTTTAATGGATAATTTATAAACACAATCTAATACTATTAATGATATTTAATTTAAATTTGATAGTGTAGAAAAATAAGAAATCATTTAATAAAAAATACTAAATATAAAATCAAAGTAATTATATGGAGGATAAAATTAAGTGTTAAAAAAAATATTAAATATTAGTATAGTTGTATTTATGATAATCATAATATTTGTAAATTATAATAAAAATTCAATAATTACTAATTCAAAGGTTGAATTAGTAAATCCAGCTAAAGTAGGTGTATTAATATACAAATTTGATGATGAATATACCTCTACAATTCAAAAAAACTTAGAAGAAATTCAAAAGGAAAATGTAGGTAAAGTTGAATTTAGTTTTTTTGATGCTAATGGGGATCAAAGTAAACAAAATGAAACTATAGATACAGTACTAAAAAATGAAGTAGATCTTTTATTAGTAAATTTAGTTGATACGAGTGAAAAATCTACACAAACAGTTATTGATAAAATCAAAGAAAAAAATATTCCAGTAATTATATTTAATAGAGAGCCAATTAGTAAAATACCTGTAAAATCTTATGAAAAAGCTATTGTTTTAGCAAGAAATCCAGAAGAAGCAGGTATTCTACAAGGAAAAATTCTTGTTGATTTATGGAATACCAATAGATCTGAAATAGATGTAAATAAAGATAGTATAATGCAATATGTTATGTTAACAGGTGAACGTAATAATCTAGATACTATTGCAAGAACAAAATACTCTATTGAAACTGTTAATAAAAATGGAATAAAAACTGAAGAAATTGCATTAAGAGTTTCTGATTGGAGTAGAAAATTAGCAGAAGAAGCTGTTACTCCATTGCTTTATCAATATGGTAATAAAATTGAAGCAATAATTGCAAATAATGATGCTATGGCTATAGGTGCTATTGAAGCTTTACAGAAGCAAAATTATAATAAAGGAGATGAAACAAAAAAAATTATAGTTGTTGGAGTTGATGCAACACCAGAAGCACAAGAATTAATAAAAAAAGGTTTTATGTCAGGAACTGTTTTTCAAGATCCTCGTGCAGAAGCAGAAGCACTTTATACTTTAGGGATGAACTTAATTTCAGGTAAAAGTGCTATTGAAAATACAGACTATGAATTTGATGACACAGGAGTTACAATTCGTATACCATATAAAGAATATATCACTGAATAGAAAAACAATAAAATTTAGTATAAATAAAAATAATTTACTTATTAGAATAAAATATTATGATAAACACAACATATAAATAAAGCGAGGTGATACAAATGGACAATAATAAAAATAGGTTAAAAGATAGACCTAAATCAAATGTAGAACTTAGAAAAATAGACCCTAAAGAAAATTCGGATTTAGGTATTATTGATGGAAAAAAGATAGGTGCACCTTCACATAAAGAAAAAGATCATTTTTAATAAAGTATAAAATAAATACAAGTGTACACCATAATGTTGAGGTGATATTAATGAGTAATAAAAGTAATAAAATGAGAGAAAATAATAAAAGAAAAAAGAAAAATGTAAATCATAATCCTCAAGCTGAAAGTGTAAAAGCAGTTTTTGGAGAACCAAAAGCTAAACCATATGATCCAACAGATTTTAAAATTTAATAAAGAAAAGAATTATAAGATAAAGCATGAGTAAATCAATTTATTCATGCTTTATTTATATGAATAAAAAATGAATTGATTTATAAATTAGAATTGGAGATTTTTTATTTTATATCAAAATTGAGGGTGTAACTGTCCTCTAACCATTTATCTAATCCTTCTTTAGTAAAAAAATATCTACTTTTACCAACCTGAAAATGAGGAATTTCAGAATCAGAATCATTAACTGTATAAACATTATACAATATATTACTGGAAAATTTTTAAGTTTAGGAGTAAGATAATATGATTGTTCTAAATAACTATTTAAAAACTAGTAAATTATCCTGAGAGGGAATAATATAGTTACTAGAGGGGAGAGGGGGCTATAATATGTTTATAAGAAAAAATGTTTTAAAATTAGCTATACCAATAATAATAGAGCAAACATTTGTTATGCTTTTGGGTGTATGCAATACAATGATGGCAGGACATATAGGGGAAGAAGCGGTTTCTGCAATTGGAATGGTAGATTCAATAAATAATATGTTTATATCTTTTTTTGCAGCCTTATCTGTTGGAGCTACTGTAGTTGTTGCACAGCATATTGGAAAAGAAAATCATAAAAAAGCAAATGAAACAGCTAGACAAGCTTTGGTATCTGGATGCTGTTTAGCTGTTTTAATAAGTATTTTAATGTGGATTTTACGTGTTCCAATGATTAATGCTTTATATGGTACAGCAGAAGAATTAGTAAAATCAAATGCAAAAATATATTTAGAACTTACACTTATTACGTATCCTTTTATTGCAGTGCAGCAAATTGCAAATGGAGTATTAAGAGGATGTGGAGATACAAAAACACCAATGTATATTACAATGTTTATGAATATTATTAATATAATTTTAGGATATATATTAATTTATGGAATAAAAGATGTTAATTTATTAGGATATGTTTTAAATACAACATCATATGGAATAGAGGGTGCTGCAATATCAATTGCAATTGCAAGATTGGTTGGAACAATTCTTATAGGAATTGTTTTATTTAGAGGAAGTAGAATTATAAGAATGAGAAAGATTTTCCCATTTAAATTTGATTTAGAAACACAAAAGAGTATATTTAATATAGGAATACCAGCAGGTGTTGAGCAAGTACTTTTTAATGCAGGAAAATTAATTGTTCAAATATTTATAGTAACTATGGGAACCGCATCAATAGCAGCAAATGCAATAGGTTCATCAATAGCAACTATTGTTGCAGTACCAGGAAATGCACTATGTTTAGCTGCAACAACTTTAGTAGGTCAATATGTAGGACGAGATGATACAAAAGGTGCAAAAAGCACACTTGTTTATTTAACTAAATTTGGAACAGTATGTTTGGTGGCAATAGGTTTAATATTTATTCCTATTTCAGAATGGGTATCTTCTTTTTATACAGATAGTATAGAGGTAATAAAACTTTCATCTACATTAATTAAAAGTAATAGTGTGGCTTTAATAGTATGGCCTATTTCTTTTATATTATCATCAGGGTTAAAGGGAGCTGGAGATACAAGATATACTATGTTAACAGCATTTGTAGGAATGTGGATTTTTAGAATATTTACAGGATACATTTTAGGAATAGTATTTAGACTTGGTGTTTTAGGAATTTGGATTGGAATGTACACAGATTGGTTAATCAGAGGAATAATGTATTGCTTTAGGCTTAGAGGTGAAAAGTGGCTTAAACATAAAGTTGTATAATAAATTAGGCTATGTTTTAGCAGAGTGTTGATATATGCATAAGCAAAGTGGACTGAGTAATTGAACTTAGGAATGCTAAAATGAGTATA
>NZ_JAVJAN010000035.1:0-42062 GCF_031344075.1 Clostridium aquiflavi | reverse complement strand
ATAGAAAATGGTGACTCCTAGGGGAATCGAACCCCTGTTACCACCGTGAAAGGGTGGTGTCTTAACCGCTTGACCAAGGAGCCTTGGTTTTTTATTTTTCGTGACCGTGTTCCCGACCACATAGACTATAATACATAATTTTATATTATGTGTCAACACATTTTTTGATTTTTTTTATTATTATATTTTTATTTAGTGCTAAATCAACAATTTTTGCTCATTATTATAACTTCCTTTTATCTCATTAATAGCCTTCCCAAACCCAGATAACATCCTATTTCTATCCTGTATTTCTTTTTCAATTTTATTGATTTCATTAAAACAAATATTTAAAAAGTTTTCTTCAGAAACTTTATTGATATTTATGCTATACCCTTCTTTTTTGAAGTTTTGTCCTGAAGATAATACTTCTATAGGGAACTTATTATTTACAAATATTAATATTTCTTTATCCCATATACCCCTTCTATTTATCTTATATTTATCTTTTAATACATTTAATTCTATTACTTTTTCATTTATTTCATCTTCCAGGGACTCCAATAATGCCATATAAAAGAATACAGATATTCCTTTTGTCAGTTTAATTTTTAAAAATTGCTTATTGCTTATTAAAAATTCATCAACCTTGTTTTCAGGAATTAATTCTATATCTTCTATTTGAAATGTTTTTAAACCACTTCCTGTAGGATAATTTATTACAGCTTGATCAAAATTCATTCTTCTAATTTGAAAAACTGAATCATAGTCTTCTAGTTCTTTATTAATAACTTTTGCTTTCATAGCTAAAATCACCACTTCTTATAAATATTTTGGCTTTGTTTTAAGTTTATTATTCCTTGCTTTTAAGATTTATATTACTATGTTAGAATTTATTTAAGTAATTTAGAAAACACTTATATAAGTATTACTTTATAATTCATTTAAATATAAGGAGATTAACATATATGATTCATCATGATTTAATAGTTGTTGGCGGTGGAGCTTCAGGATTAATTGCTGCAATAATGGCTAAGGATTTAGGAAAAGATGTCGCTATAATAGAAGCAACTGATAGAATAGGTAAAAAAATTCTTACCACTGGAAATGGTAGATGTAATATATCTAATAATAATATCTGTTCTCCATTTGTTAATTTTCATAGCGAAAATAATAATTTTTTTACTAAAACATTAAATAAATTTACAATTGAAGATACAAAAAATTTATTTTTATCATTAGGTTTACCTATTGTAGAACTTGAAAATGGTAAGATGTTTCCAAAATCACTTCAGGCATCTTCAGTAGTTGATATATTGAGAATGTGTTTAGATGATAAAAATATTCCTCTATACACCAATTGCAAAGTTACAGATATAAGAAAATCAAAGAAATTCACCATTAATACAAATAATGAAGAATTTAAAGAATTTAGCTCTAGAAAATTAATTTTAAGCTGTGGTGGTAAATCTGCCCCTAAAACAGGATCTGATGGCTCTGGATTTAAACTTAGCAAAATACTAGGTCATAATATAGTAGAACCTCTTCCTGGCATTGTTCAGCTTAAATTAGACTATCCTTATTTGAAAGCATTATCAGGAATTAAATTTGATGGTGAAGTAAGTATTCTAGTTGATGGTGAAGTAATTAGAACAGAAAAAGGTGAAGTACTATTTACTGACTACGGAATATCAGGTCCACCAATTTTACAATTATCTTCATATGCTTCAAAAGCACTTTATAAGAACAAAGATGTAAAAATTAGTGTTGATATGTTCCCTAATGAAACAAAAGAAGAAATAGAGAATTTTATATACAGTCATTTTTCAATTTTTAACTATAGAGAAATTTCATCTTGCCTAATAGGTGTGATAAATAAAAAAATGATATCTACTCTTTTAAAAGACGTTGGTATTAAAGATATTCATTCTTGTTGTTCTGAATTAGATTGGAAGTATTTAAGCATATTGATTTCTAGATTAAAAAACTGGGAATTTAAATGCACTGGTACCAACGGATTCTCTAACGCTCAAGTAACACTTGGTGGAGTTAATACTAAAGAAATAGAAGATAATACATTAGAATCAAAAATAGTGAAAGATCTTTATTTCTGTGGTGAAATAATGGATGTCCATGGTGATTGTGGAGGATTTAATCTACAATGGGCTTGGAGCTCAGGATGTTTAGCTGGTAAATCTGCTTCTGAAAAATAAATTTTAGTGTTTTAAAAACATAAAGCGATATCAAAGTATAAACATTAAACCCTACTTTGATATCGCTTTATTATCATTAATATTATTTTTTTATCCAATCTGCTTCTAAGAATGTTATTTCAGTTCCCTCATCATTTTTTATTTTATGATAAGTCTTTAAATTATTTTCATCTATTTGTCTTAAAGTCGCTGTTGACGAAATTGTTTTTCCATAAGTAGTTTCTTTAGCAAATAGCACTTTAATTCTATTTAATTCATATTCTTTTACTGTTTCAAGTGGAACTGCTTCAATGGCCCATTCTATATATTTTACGTTATTTACGTGCTTATTAGAGTCTATATCGCTATATCTGATTTGAAACTCTTTAATAAATTGTTCTTCTTCAACCTTTTCTATATCTTCCATTGATACATCATGATCTAAATCACCATCTACCCCATAAAATTCATATTGTTCTTTTTGTATTCTCATAGGTCTTCTCTTTTCAATATTTATTAAAAAGAATAGTGCTAATGCCTCTCCTATTAAAATACCATCTGAATCTTTAATAGAATATTTTCTTAATCCATAGAATTTTTTAAAACCTATAGCTTGTGTTGTTAAACTTATAGTTTCTCCAAACTTAGGATATCTGTACATTTTTATATCATACTTATAAAACACCCACGAACAATTATTCGTTGTACAGTATTCCATTCCTCCGCCTATTAATTCAGACTGTCTACTACCTACATCACATATATAGTTAATAATAGATGATAGCTTACATTTTAAATTTGAATCTACATCATAATAATTAACTTCATATTCTTTACTAAAAATCTTACCCATAATTATAATATTACTAAAGTAAAAATAATCCCTATTTACTGTGTAATATTTCCCCCCTCCTTTATATACATAATATCTATTATACTGCAAATTCTTCCTATATATAATGTTTTTTATACAGCACAGTTTAAATTTTTGTAAATCATAATTTAATAGTAAAAAGGCCATTGCATTTTTGCAACAGCCTCTTCTTTTTAAGTATTATTTATTTAATGCTTCTATTAATTCATCTAAATTAATTCCATGTACCATAGCAGCTTCTTCTATTGTTTCAGCTTGAGCTGATGGACATCCGACACATCCCATACCAAAGCTCATTAAAACTTCAGCCTTAGATGAATCATTTTTAACTACTTCACCAATTGTCATGTCCTTTGTTATCATATTTTTCACCTTCTTATTCATAAAACTCAATTCATACAAATATTATCTACTATGAATTATATTTTATACTAAAAGTAAAGTCAATAACATGAAAACTTAATATTATATACTATCTATTCTTATAGTTTGTTCTCTCTTTGGTCCAACACCTATTATAGAAATCTTAGTATCTGTAAATTCAGCTATTCTATTTAAGTATTTCTTAGCATTTTCAGGTAGTTCCTCATATGTTCTAGCTTCTGCTACACTATCATCCCAACCATCAAATTCTTCATATACTGGTTCACATTTAGCTAGATCTTCTAAACTTGCTGGGAAGTAATCTATAACTTTACCATCAAATTTATATCCTACACATACTTTTAATTTTTCTAATCCTGCTAGTGTATCTATCTTAGTAACAGCTAATGAAGTCAATCCACTTACTCTTGCAGCAGTTTTAACTATAACTAAGTCTAACCAACCACATCTTCTTGATCTTCCTGTTGTTACTCCATATTCATGACCCTTTTCTCTTATCCAATCTCCAGTTTCATCAACTAATTCTGTAGGGAATGGTCCTTTACCAACTCTTGTAGTATAAGCCTTTGTTATTCCTACTGCATTAGTTATCATGTTAGGTCCAATACCTATACCACTACATACACCACCAGCTGTTGTGTTAGATGATGTAACATAAGGATATGTTCCATAATCTATATCTAAAAGCATTCCTTGCGCACCTTCAAATAGTACAGTTTTGTTTTCTTTAATATTGTTATAAACATTAACTGAAGTATCTTGAACAAAAGGTCTTAATTTCTTTGCAAATTCTAAATATTCATTTAATATTTCACTAAAGTTTAAAGGTTCTCCACCTAATACCTTAGTAATATAGTTATTTTTCATTCTTATATTTTCTTCTAATTTTTCTTTAAAAACATCTTCATGCATAAGATCGCAAACTCTTATTCCACATCTTTCAAACTTATCTGTGTAACATGGACCTATGCCCTTTCCTGTAGTTCCTATATCATTTTTACCTCTTGCTTTTTCTTTTAAAACATCTAGTGTTTTATGATATGGCATTATAAGTTGTGCTCTATCACTTATGATTAATTTTTCTGGTGTAACTTTAACTCCTACACCCTCTAAATAATTTATTTCTTCAAATAGAGCTTTAGGATCTACTACTACTCCATTTCCAATAACATTTAATTTATCATCATATAGTATTCCTGATGGAATTAAGTGCAATTTATATTGCTTATCTCCAACTTCTACAGTATGACCAGCATTATTACCTCCTTGAAATCTAACAACAACCTCAGCTTCTTCTGCTAGATAATCTGTCATCTTTCCTTTTCCTTCATCTCCCCATTGGGCTCCTAAAACAATAAATGCTGACATTCGTTTGCCTCCTTAAATACAAGCTTTAATAGCTTTTATGTAAAAATATTTGGATGTTTATTTAATTTTTAAATAACTCTCCTTTTAAATATTAGCAAAGTCAAATCATATGGTCAACTAGGCATCGAATATTTTTTTGATTTTTTTAATAATAATTCGTATAATTGAATTATCATTAGAATTATACCGTTAAATTTTATAAAAACTATTGAGGAGTGTTGGTATGAATATTTATGAAGAATCTTTAAAGTTCCACAAAGAAAAAAGAGGTAAAATAGAAATTAAATCAACTTGTGAAGTAAAAAATTCTAAAGACTTAAGCCTAGCCTATACCCCTGGAGTAGCTGAGCCTTGTAGAGAAATACATAAAAATCCTGATAAAGCATATGAGTATACTAGAAAGTGGAATTCTGTTGCTGTTATATCAGATGGTACAGCAGTGTTAGGACTTGGTGATATTGGACCACTTGCAGCATTGCCTGTTATGGAAGGTAAAAGTGTTTTATTTAAGGAATTTGCAGATGTTGATGCATTTCCTATAGTTTTAGATACTAAAGAAGTTGATGAAATAGTTTCTACTATTTGTAATATAGCTCCAACTTTAGGTGGAATTAATCTAGAAGATATTTCAGCTCCTAGATGTTTTGAAATAGAAAAGAAATTAAAAGAAAAATTAAATATACCAGTTTTTCATGATGATCAACATGGAACTGCTATTGTTGTTCTTGCTGGTATGATTAATGCTTTGAAAATAGTAAATAAAAATCTAGACGATATTAAAGTGGTTATAAATGGTGCTGGCTCTGCTGGAACTGCTATATGTAAATTGTTAATATCTTCAGGAGTTAAAAATGTTGTTATGTGTGATATAAATGGAATAATTACAAAAGGTAAGGATTCTAATAATTCATATATGGAGGAATTAGCTCAAATAACTAATCCTAATAATGAGAGTGGTAACTTAAAAGATGCAATAAAAAATGCTGATGTATTTATAGGTGTGTCTGCTCCTAATATAGTATCAAAAGAAATGGTTAAGACTATGAATGAAAATGGAATAATATTTGCTATGGCAAATCCAACTCCAGAAATATTCCCTGAAGATGCAAAAGAAGCTGGAATTGCTGTAATGGGCACTGGACGTTCAGATTATCCTAATCAAATAAATAACGTATTAGCTTTCCCTGGCATATTTAGAGGTGCATTAGATGTAAGAGCATCAGAAATAAATGAAGAAATGAAAGTTGCTGCTGCTTATGCAATAGCTAATTCTGTTTCCAATGAAGAGTTAAGTGCTGAATTTATAATTCCTAAAGCATTTAATTTAGATGTTCAAACTATTGTTGCAGATGCTGTGAAAAAAGCTGCAATTGAAAGCGGAGCTGCACAAATATAACAATACTTAATTTAACTAAAATATTAGTTTTTATAAATTAAAGATATAACTTAGAAATTATTCAACAGTTATATCTTTAATAATTATATTTTAATTTATTACAATGCTTTATTGCCTCTTTCACCAGTTCTAATTCTCACACATTCTGCAATATCTATAACAAATATTTTACCATCTCCAACATCTCCAGTTCTTGCAATTTCCGAAATTAATGAAATAACTTCTTCTACCTTATCATCTTCAACAACCATTTTTACTTCTATTTTAGGCAATACATTTGTTATAACTTCACTACCTCTATGATATTCAGTCCAACCATATTGCTTTCCACACCCCATAACTTGGTTGATTGTCATTCCATTAATGTTTTTATTTTTTAAAGCTTCTTTAATCTCTTCAAGTTTTGAAGGTCTAATAACAGCTTCTATTCTCTTCACAATAAATTTCCCTCCTTAATCTAATCCAGTAAATGCAGGATAAGCAGATTCACCATGTTCAACAACATCAAGGCCATCAGCTTCTTCTGAACTTTCAACTCTAATATCACTAAATAATTTCATAACTTTTATAATTAAGAAAGTCATAATTCCTGCAAATATAATTGTTATTATAATGCTTAATATTTGAGCTATAAAAAGACGAGTATCTCCAAATAAAAGTCCATTCCATTGTGCCCCTGAGTTAATTGATGTATTACCAAAAAGACCAGTAGCAATAGCACCCCAAACTCCTCCCATACCATGACATCCAAAAGCATCAAGTGCATCATCATATCCAAATTTTGCTTTTACCCTTCCTATAAAAAAGAAACATATTGGTGATACAAGTGCTCCAATTATAATTGAAGACCAAATTGGAACAAATCCTGCTCCAGGTGTAATTGCAACTAACCCTACAACTGCGCCTGTTGCTGTACCAAGTACTGTTGGCTTACCATGTTTAACTTTTTCAATTAACATCCATGAAAGCATAGCAGCAGCTGCTGAAGTATTTGTTGTCATAAAAGCATGAACTGCAAGCGTTCCAGCTCCTAATGCACTACCGGCATTAAATCCAAACCATCCAAACCAAAGTAATGATGCTCCAAGTACTACAAGCGGTATATTGTGAGGCTTATATGACATCATACCATAACCTCTTCTTTTGCCAAGCATAATACAAGCTATGAGTCCTGAAATACCTGAACTAATATGTACTACATTACCACCTGCAAAATCAACTGCACCTAAAGCTTTAATTAATCCACCATCACCCCATACCATATGAGCCATTGGATAATAAACTAAAATTGACCAAGCTGCAATAAAAATAAATAATGATGAAAACTTCATTCTTCCTGCTAAAGATCCTGTTATAAGTGCTGGTGTTATTATTGCAAACATCATTTGAAATGCAGCAAAAAGCAATTGTGGTATATTACTTGCATATGCAGCATTAGGATGTGCTCCTACGCCAACAAGTCCTAATAAATTAAAACCACCTATTATTCCATGAAAATCATTACCGAATGACAATGAATAACCTATTAAAACCCACATTACAGATGCAAGACCACAACTAAAAAATGATGTCATAATTGTATTTAGCACATTCTTTCTTCTTTCCATACCACCATAAAAAAATGCAAGCCCAGGTGTCATTAAAAATACAAATGCTGAACAAATTATAATAAATGAACTATCTGCTAAATTAATTTCCATAAAAGTTCCCCCTTTAAATTAAAATTACTATTAATTTAAAAACTTTTAATTGCTAGCTTTAAAGTTTTAAATTTTTTTATAATTAATATAAAAAAAAGGAGTTAAAAAACTGCGAATGCATCGCATTTTTTAACTCCATTGTTTATGTTTTATAGTATATTATTCTCATATAATTTTGTCAATAATGTTTTAATATAAAATTTTGATTAACTTTTAAATATAATTTTGCTTACTTTTTATTAATTCATTTAACATCTGATATATTTTCTTACATTAAATATAAATGTTTATTATTTTTTATTACTCTTATATTTCAACATTTGATCATAATATTATAAATCCCATAGTTGCCATTAAATTTTTTAATCATTATAATTTGTAGTTTTTTTAATTTTATTTATAGATTTATATTTTTAAAAATTATTCACACAAATTTTCAAAATACTTATCCACATAAAATTTTTTTGAAATTTATCCACAATTCATAATTAAAAAGTTATCCCCAAAAAAAGTTTGAATTTTTGTCCACAAAACAGAGGGAGCAATATAATTTTTTATTTTTTATGATTAATTAAAAGAAAAACTATATTTATTTTTTTAAATTTTATAATTATATTTTTAATGTGTATTTATATATGCAATAGAGCTCTTAAGTTCAATTACTTAGTCCACTTCGCTTATGCATATATAAATACTCCATTAAAACATAATCTATTTCAGATACATTACATATTTTTAGACTTCTCTGCGCATTTATCCATAGCTTCTATAACACTGCTTCTAAAACCTAACTTTTCTAATTCAACTACAGCATCAATTGTAGTTCCACCAGGTGAACAAACTGCATCTTTTAATTCTCCTGGATGTTTTCCTGTATCTAAAACCATTTTTGCAGAACCCAATACACTTTGAGCTGCCATCTTATAAGCTTTATTTCTAGGTATTCCTAACTTTACTGCACCATCTGCCATAGCTTCTATAAACATAAATATGTATGCTGGTGACGATCCACATAAAGCAATAAATGCATGAAAATCTTTTTCTGATATTTCAACACATTCTCCAAAACTTTCAAATATCTTTTTACATACTTCCATATCTTCTTTAGATACATTTGCATTTGGACATATTGCAGACATTGCTTCTCCAACTAAGGCTGGAGTATTAGGCATACTTCTAATTATTTTATGCTTCTTGCTTATTAAATCTTCTAAATTTTCAATTGTAATCCCAGCTGCTACACTAATTATTAATTTATCTTCAGTTAAATAATCCTTAATTTCATTAATTACATCTTTAAACATATATGGTTTAACAGATAAAATAATTATATTAGAATTTTTGACTACATCTTTATTATTAATGCTAGCATTGATGTTGAATTTATCTTTCATATTGCTTGCTGAACTTTCTGTTTTTGTAGAAACAAATATGTTCTTAGATTCAAAAGATCCTGAATTAATTAATCCTCCAACCATAGAACTTCCCATATTTCCACAACCTATAAAACCAATTTTTCTATCCATAAATTAAGCCCCCATTTTTTTATTTTTATTACATTTTAAATGCGTGTTTTAAAATAACATTTTTAAATTCAATTACTCTGTACACCTACTTATGCATATATCAACACATTCTTAAAACATAGCCTATTTTTAAAATTTTCTCCACTATAATCATAGTATAGCTACTCTTCTATTTCATAAACTAATAATGACATTAGAAGGGAGGTTAATATCTATGAACAATGATTCTATGCTTTGTTATAACTCTTTATTAAATAAAGAAGATTTTATAAATTACTTTTTAGATAAAAAAACCTTAGACTCAAAAATTCCTAAGATTAACTTAAAAGAAACTTATAATTTTTATTATATAGATATATTATTTTCCTCTAATAGGAATTATTTTTTAGAAATCTTCTATAAGAATAATTTTTTAATTTTCGAATTTTATGAATATAATGATGTAAATTATAATTTTAGAAGAATTTATTATTTAGAAGATATTAATATAGAAGAAATCTCTCTTTTCAAAGAAAAAAAAGAAATTAAAATTAATATTCCTAAAGTAAAAAAAATTAGATGTATTTAAAAATAAAATTGCTAAATTGAGCTTTACTAGTTAGAAGTTGAGAAATGAGAGTTGAGAGTTTTAATTTAAAATCAAAGGCTTTAAAACGTATATTTTAAAATTCCAAATAAGAATTTTTTCTTGATTATCAGTATTGTCTTGAGATTTAAACTAAATACGCTCATTCTCAGTTTTTCACTAATAATATATCTTACCTGATATATTATTATTTTTAACTATTGATTTAAAAATAGTAATGTAAATATTTTTATTCTTTATGAATAACATCTAAATTTCCAAATTTACTGAATTGACCAAGCCATGCAAGTTTAGCTGTTCCTACTGGACCATTTCTTTGCTTTGCTATTATGCATTCAGCAATATTCTTATCTTCAGTTTCTTTGTCATAATACTCATCTCTATATAAGAACATAACAATATCAGCATCTTGTTCTATAGAACCAGATTCTCTTAAATCCGATAACATTGGTCTATGGTCTGCTCTTTGTTCTGGAGCACGCGATAATTGCGATAATGCTATAACTGGGCATTCCATTTCCTTTGCCAGCGCTTTTATCGATCTTGATATTTCTGATACTTCTTGTTGTCTATTATCACTACTAGTACTTCCAGACATAAGTTGTAAATAGTCTATAACTATTAAATCTATTCCATATTCCATTTTTAATCTTCTACATTTAGATCTCATTTCCATAACGGAAACCCCTGCTGTATCATCTATATAAACTTTTGCTTTAGATAATGGACCTGTAGCTCTAGCTATATTCTCCCAATCCTTATCATCTAACTCACCTGTTCTAAGTCTTAACATATCAACATTTGCTTCAGAACAAAGTAATTTATATGCTAATTGTTCTTTTGACATTTCTAAAGAAAATACAACTACGCTTTTTCCTTCTCTTAACGCTGCATGTTCTGCTATATTTAATGCAAATGTAGTTTTCCCCATAGATGGTCTAGCAGCAATAAGAATCATATCACCTTTTTGAAATCCTGATGTTTTAGAATCTAAATCTGCAAAACCAGAGCCTACCCCTGTAATTTCACCTCTATTATTAAAAAGTCTTTCTATTTCAAGAAAACCTCTTTCTAAAACGTCACTTAACGGTTCAAAATCCTTTGATGTTTTCTTTTCAGCTATATCAAATATTCTTTTTTCAGCTCCATCTAATACATTTTCAACTTCGCCTTGATTATTATAGCTGGATTCTATTATTGATGTTGAAGCCTTTATAAGTTTTCTTAAAACCGATTTTTCTTCTACTATTTTTATATAAGAAGATAAATTTGCTGTAGTAGGAACTGATGCACTTATTTCTGTTATATAAGTTACTCCACCTGCTCTTTCAAGCATTTCCGTACTTTTTAAGTTTTCTAATAAAGTAATTAAATCTACACCCATATCTTTTCTAA
This sequence comes from Clostridium aquiflavi, assembly GCF_031344075.1. Classification (NCBI taxonomy): domain Bacteria; kingdom Bacillati; phylum Bacillota; class Clostridia; order Eubacteriales; family Clostridiaceae; genus Clostridium; species Clostridium aquiflavi. The sequence continues at coordinate 30,662 of NZ_JAVJAN010000035.1, read as the reverse complement.
ACATATCTAATATAGCTCTAAATATTACTTTATGACCATCTCTATAGAAATCTTCTTCTTCTAAGCTTTCTAAGACTTTAGCAATAGCAGATTTATCTATAATCATAGATCCTATTACCGATTGTTCAGCTTCTATACTCTGAGGTAAAGTTCTCATAACTTGTGATTCCAAAAACAGTCCTCCCTTTTTGAATTTAATAAAATACAATCTAAACTTTAATTTAAAATAAGCTTCCTAGTTCAAGGAAGCCTATTTCATTATTCAAAAACAATATCCATAATTTCTTCTATAGTACTTACTGATTTAACTTCTATATCTTTAAGACCCATTGGAATTTCTTTTTCATTATCTTTTGGAACTAAAACTCTTTTAATTCCTTTTCTTCTAGCACCATATATTTTTTCAAATATTCCGCCTACAGGTTTTATTTTTCCTCTTAAAGATATTTCACCTGTTACTGCTATATCTTGCTTTATAGGTTTCTTTAATAATGCACTTATTATGCATAATGTAATTGCAACCCCAGCTGATGGACCATCAATTTTTCCACCACCTATAACATTAACATGTATATCATAATCTTTTATATCTTTATCAGTTATGGCTCTTATAACTGAAGCTGCATTGAATACAGAATCTTTAGCCATAGAACCTGCTGTTTCATTAAATCTTACTACTCCAGCACCTTTCTTTTTAGCCTCAAAAACATTGGCTTCAATTTCAATAGTTGAACCTAAAAATCCACTTACTCCTAAGCCATAAATATGTCCTATTTCATATTCCTCAGTATTATCAAATATTTCAAAAGGAACATGTCTTCCAACAGACAATACTTCATCTAAATATTCTAGCTTTATTTCAACATTATCTTTGCTTTGCTTTTCTATGTATAATGCATATCCATAAGCATCTGTTAATATATTTACTGCTTTTCTACCTTCAAAAGTATAATTACTAATTTTCTTAGCAACACCTTCTTCTAAAGTAACATTTAATTTTTCAGAAGCTTTTTTAACTATAAGCTCTATATCATCAGAAGATAATGGTTCAAAATAAACCTCAGTAGCTCTAGATCTTAATGCTGGATTTATTTCACTTGGACTTTTAGTAGTAGCACCTATTAATACGAAATCAGCTGGTGCTCCATTATCAAATAAATATTTTATATATTTAGGAGTTGATTCATCATCTGGATCATAATATGAAGATGAAAATTCTACTCTTTTATCCTCTAAAACTTTTAAAAGTTTATTTTGTAATATATGATCTAATTCTCCTATCTCATCTATAAATAATACTCCTCCATGTGCTTCAGTAACTAGTCCTGGCTTTGGTTCAGGAACTCCTGCCTCTGATAGATACCTTTTACTTCCTTGGTATATAGGATCATGTACTGATCCTAATAAAGGATTAGTTATTTCTCTTGGATCCCATCTTAAAGTAGTTCCATCTACTTCAACAAATTTTGATTCATCATCAAATGGAGTAAAATTTAATTTTTTTGCTTCTTTTAAAGCAAGTCTTGCTGCAGTTGTTTTACCAACCCCAGGTGGTCCGTATAATATAATATGTTGAGGATATGGAGAAGACAATTTAGATATTAATGACTTGATAGCACGTTCTTGACCTACTACTTCATCAAAACTATCTGGTCTTAAAAAGCTCATGATATTTTTACTAGTTACTTTTTCATCTAAAGAAATTAAATTATTTAATTTACTCATAGTATTATTATTTTCAATACCTTTTTGCTTTTTAATTACAGATAATTTTACTTCATCAATATACTTTTCTTGTTTCTCCATTATTGCCTGTTCAACCTTCATTTCTATTTTGTTTTGAACATATTTTTTGGCAATCTCATCTACAATCAGTTCTATAATTATTTTTACTTCTTGTTCCAAGTCCTCTTCTTTAGGAATTCCTTTTTTTTCGCCCTCAGATAGTATAGTTTTTAAAGCAAACATTCTATCACAATTATCTTGTGATTTTACATATCTATCTAATTTAAATCTAACAACTCTAGATCTAAATGCACCTTTATCTAAAATATTTTTTGTTACATTAAATAAAGCATCTATTTGAGCTTCTATTGATAAATTCCCACTCATTATACTATTTAATAAGTTTGTTTCTTCATTTGATTTCAAAACAAATCCTCCTTATTATTGTGGAATTATATTTATCTTCATTTTTGTACTAACTTCAGGATATAATTTAACTTCTATATCATAATTTCCTGATAATTTTATTGTATCCATTACTATTTTCTTTTTATCTATTTCAACATTATATTGAGTTTTTATTAATGCAGCCACATCTTTACTAGTAATAGCACCAAATAATTTTCCACTTTCACCTATTTTAGTTTTTATTGTTATTTCTTTTCCCTTTAGCTCTCCAGCTAATTTTTGTGCTGCTTCTATTTCAGCTAATTTTTTCTTTCTTTCATTTTCTTTTTTGTTATTTAAGATATGCATATTTGAATCAGTAGCTTCTTGAGCTAATTTCCTAGGAAATAAAAAGTTTCTTGCATAACCATCTGAAGCCTCTATAACTTCACCTTTTTTACCTATCTTTTTAACATCTTGTAATAAAATAACTTTCATAGTTAATCTCCCACCTTTAAATATTTTTTTATTGCTTCTTTTAAATCATAAACGACGTCTTCAATTTTAGCGTCTGATACTTTTGCACCTGCAATATTCATGTGTCCTCCGCCCCCTAGGGTTTCTAGAACTATTTGAACATTTACATCCCCAGCTGATCTTCCACTTATATATATATCGTTATTTATTTGTGCTAAAACAAAAGATACATTTATGCCAGATATATTTAACAGTTCATCAGCAGATTTGGCTACAATTACAGTATCCACATTTTTAGGGCATATTGCAATAGCTATATTGTCATTTACTTCTGCAGATTTTATTGCTTCTGCAATAAGTAAATAATTTTCTAAGTCATCACTAAATATTTTTTTGATTTCTATAGTATCTGCTCCTGATTTTCTTAAGAATGATGCTGCTTCAAATGTTCTTACTCCAGTCTTAAATAAGAAACCTTTAGTATCCATAAATATTCCTGCGAGTAATCCTTCTGCTTCAGTTCTAGCTAACTTAGGCTTATCAATCATATATTGAATCATTTCCGTAACCATCTCTGAAGTTGATGATGCATATACTTCTATATAATTTAATATATCTCCCTCAATCATATCAGGACTTCTTCTATGGTGATCTACAATAACCTTTCTCTTAGCATTCATTACTAGTTCCAAATCAGACACGTAGCTTTTATTGTGAACATCTACTACTATAAGCAATGAATCATCATCTAAATCATTTTTTGCTTTTTCTGTGGATATAAATAAATCATCATATTTAGGATCTTTCATTAGGTTATCTAAATAATATTCTATCGCATTTGTATCATTTTGTAATACAATCTTACACGATTTACCTAATTGCTTAATAACACTTGCTAAACCCATAGCTGCTCCAAAGCAATCCATATCAGGATTCTTATGTCCTATAATATAAACATTACTACTTACGAAGATTAATTCATTCAAAGCATGTGCTACAACTCTAGCTCTAACCCTAGTTCTTTTTTCTATTTCTTTAGTATTTCCACCAAAGAACTTTATTTCATCGTTACTTTTAACAACAGTTTGATCTCCGCCTCTACCTAAAGCTAATTCTTTTGCAGTATTAGCATATTTAGCATTTTCTGCTGGAGATATTCCCCCTCTGCCAATACCAATACTTAGTGTAACTTCAATTTTATTTCCTTTATCTATCTTAGAAATCTCATCTAATATTTTAAATTTCTCATCAATCTGTTTTTTTATAAAATTATCTTGAATCGATAGAACATATTTATTAGTATCATATTTTCTTATCATTGCTTTTAAATTATTAGCATATGCATTTATTGTTCTTTCTATTTCTGCAACTAATAAAGGTCTATTACTTTCTTCAGTTGTTTCTAGTGCTTCTGTGAAATTATCAACTTCAATTAACATAACACTTTCTTTTGTAGTTTCATAACCTATTATTTCAGTTACATCATTAAAATACACTAAATATAGTTCTTCATTATCTTCTATATTAATTTTAGTTGCATAAGTATCATATAATTTACCCTTTATCTTTAATCTTTGATGTAAGGTTTCCTTATCACTTAATATGCGTCCTAAATTTATACCTCTAGCTATACTTAAAATATTTTTGTTTAATGATTCTTCCTTAGATTTCAATTCAGTAAATATAGAATTGCTCCATACAATATCACCATTTCTTCTAATTAAAGCTAGAGGATGTACAAACTGAAATATATTACTCTCTATACCCTTATTAAGTTTTTCTATAAATTCATCAATATCATTGTCTTTTTTCCAATAATAATTTAATTGATAAAAATTATCCACTAAGTAAACTAAAAAAATTATTAATGCTATTCCTGGATAATTAAAATAATATAAAATTAATGAAAATAAAATTAATATAATCGGCTTAAGTAACCTCCTCATAGTTGTTACTTTATTCATAAAAAAGCCTCCTAAATTTATTGTTAATCTCTTCTATTATTGATATAGGTCTTAAGCTTACTTAGACTTTTACCATCTCTTTCAACCTCATCTTCAGCTCTAATTCCTAATTCTAAGTTTTCTTTCATAACATGATCAACCTCTGCAAAAGAATATCCTAACTTTTCTGCGAGAACATATAATATACTAATTGCACCTGAAATACAATCTAATATGGAATTACGAGTAACATTACTACCTTTTGTTAATAATCTGAAAAATTCTCCTATAATACATAATAATTGAGCTTTTAAATTTTCTATTATTTTAACACTAGTCATTATATTTAATTCATCTTTTTTCATCTATAATCACCTCACATTTCCCAACCCTGTATAATTATTTTAAATTTTTTTACTTACTAATGCAAGGCATATACATATTTATTTGTATTATTTTTCCATTTATTTATATAATTAAGTATAAATACGTTTAACTTAAAGATTTCTGTGTAATAAAAAACCCCTGATTTCTCAGGGGAGTAATTTTATTACTATTCAGTTGTGAATGGTAATAAAGCTATGTTTCTTGCTCTCTTAATAGCATCTGTTAATTGTCTTTGATGCTTAGCACAAGTTCCAGAAATTCTTCTAGGAAGTATCTTACCTCTTTCAGTAACATACTTTCTTAACTTGTTTATATCTTTATAATCGATAGACTCAGCTTTATCTACACAAAAAGCACAAACTTTTCTTTTAGATCTTCTAGCTCTTCCGCCAGATCTTCTATTATCTTCTCTGCTCATGTTATTCCCTCCTTACCTAAATTAGAATGGCATATCCCCATCATCTACTGGAGTTATGTCTTCTTCAAAGTTCATATCATCAAATGGATTATTTGATGATGAATATTCAGTGTTGTTACCATAATTAGCACCAACATTTCCTGAAGCATTTGATTTACTTAAAAACTGAACTTCTGTAGCAACTACTTCTGTAACATATCTCTTTGTTCCATCTTTTGCTTCATAATTTCTGGTTTGAATTCTACCGCTTATAGCCATTTGGCTACCCTTACTCATGTAATTCGCAGTACTTTCAGCTTGTTTGCCCCATACAACTACAGGTACAAAGTCTGCTTCTCTTTGACCAGATTTAGAATTATACTTATCAACTGCTAATGTTAAGGTAGTTACTGCTGTTCCAGCTCCAGGAGTAAATCTTAGTTCTGGATCTTTCGTCAATCTTCCGATTAAAACTACTTTGTTCATTTAAAACACCACCTTAAACTTCTTCCTTAACAATGATATGTCTGATTATACCATCAGTAATTCTGAATACTCTATCTAATTCTTTTGGTAATTCAGGACCAGCATTAAAGCTAACTAAAGTGTAGTAACCATCGCTAACCTTTGAGATTTCATAAGCAAGCTTTCTCTTACCCCAAAAATCAACATTTTCGATTGTTCCTCCACCATTTTCTATAACACCTTTAAACTTTTCGATGTTTGCTTTTACAGTTTCTTCATCGAATGATGGGTGTTGTATAAATATAGTTTCATACTTTCTCATCATTTTCACCTCCTTTGGACTAACGGCTGTGTTATTCACACAGCAGGGATTTCATTTTCTAATTATATCAGTGTAAAATCATTAATTCAAGTTTTTTTTACTTTTTATACTATTCTTCAGTTTTTATTACCTTTTTTGCTCTTGTTTGAAATTTACTTCTAGGAAGCATTATTATTCTACCGCATCCTGTGCATTTTATTTTTATATCTGCTCCTAATCTAATAATTTCAAACTCATATGAACCACATGGATGCTGTTTTTTCATTTTTACTATTTCACCAAGTTCAAATATTTCTATCATTATAAGTCCCCCTTTTCCATATTAGCACTTACTAATTGAGTCTTAGGATATGGTATTTCTATTCCCTCTTTATCCAATCTCAATTTTATTAACTTTCTTAATTCTCTTTCCATTTCCCATTGCTTAAGAGGTTTACTTTTTCCAATTACCCTAATTGTTACACTTGAAGCGTTTAAAGCATTTACCCCTAATACTTCTATAGGTTCTCCTATATCTTCATTACCTTGTTCAAAGTTTGAACAAACTTCTTTTATTATAGAAATTGCATTATCTATATTTTCCTCATATGCAATATCAACATCTACTATAAATCTTATATTGCCTCTTGAATGATTAGTCACTTCAATAATTGAACCATTTGGAATAGAATGAATATCTCCAGTAAAGTCTTTTATTATTGTAGTTCTAATTCCTATACTTTCAACTATTCCACTAAATTTTCCTACTGTTATATGATCGCCAACACCAAATTGATCTTCAAATAATATAAAGAATCCATTTATCAAATCCTTAATCAAACTTTGAGCACCAAATCCAACAGCTAATCCACCCATACTAGCAAACGTAAATGACAATCCATTAAATAAAGTAGATATTATAGAAGTTATACCTATAAAGTAAACTGAATATTTTAAAACACTCTTCAGCACTTCTCCCAGTGTTTTTGCACGTTGTGAGTCTAGAGATAGCATTGTATTGCTTTTTATTTGTCTTTCAACAAACTTTTTAATTAAGTAATTTCCTATTTTAATAGATATATACATTAATATAAATACACTAAGTATTCTTAATGATTTATTTACTAAAAATTCAATATTATTTAATCCTATTGATATATTACCTAATTTTATCTCCTCTTGACTCCAATTAAATTTTATTAAATAATTAACCATTAATTCAAGCACTCCTAATTTTTAATTTATTCAATTGAAACATATTCACTATTATCTCTTAAATATATATTTTTATATTCAAATTTATTATCTTTAATTACTTCGTTTATCACTTCTTTATCATTAATTCTAACACATATTCCACAACTTTTAGTTATAGAAGTTGGAGTCGGCATTATTTTAAATTCATATTTACTTTCTTGTAAATATTTTTCTGCAGCCATAGCATCAAAAGTATTTTTAAAGACTATTATATAATAATTCATTTTACACCTACCTATATTCATCTATTATTTATACATTATATTATATCTAATTTTAATAAATAATAAATATATATATTGATTATTTATCTTAATACTAAGACTCTATTTTAAATATGTATTTATATATAATACGTATAGTGAAATTGTAATTAAACTTTAAAAATTCTGTTCCACACTACTTATGTATATATCAATGCTCTGCTAAAATAAACCCAATTATAATTATGTACTTAATTTTAATGATTAATTTATCATATTACATTATAATTATATATGACTAAAATTAAAGGGAGATTAAAATGTTATACTTATTTATGATTTTTAAACCATTACTAATAGGTTTTATGACTGGATTTGTATCTGCTATTCCTTTAGGTCCTTCCGGATTAGAAGCTATTAATAGGTCTATTTCTCATGGGTTTAAAGAAGGATATAAAGTATCACTTGGCGCCGTATCAGCAGATCTTTTATATATAATAATAATAAATTTAGGATTATTTAACATGCTAAATAACAATAGAAAGTTTGAAGGATTATTTTGGATCATTTCAGGATTTGTTTTATTGCTGTTTAATAATATGTCTAATAATAAAAGTAATAATAACTTAAATTCTAAATCAATAAATATATCTAATTCACGTTCTTCCAATAGTTTTTTAGCTGGCTTTTTTATAACTTTTTTAAATCCTACTACACCATCATTATGGATTGCTTTAAGTGGTACAATTTTAAGCGTGTGGAGATTACATGGACGAGTTTATTTTACTTTTGCTTTATTAGCAATGATAGTCGGAAGCTTAACTTGGTTTTTTATTCTTAATTTATTAAGCATAAAAGGAATAAAAATGTGTAAAGATGATTTTTGTAACAAAACATCAAAAGTTTTAAATTATTTTCTTTTTATATTAAGTATACTATTTATTATATGGGGATTATTAAAATTTATTTTTTAGAGGTGATATTTTAGTATGGAAGTCTATTTAGATAATTCATCAACGACTTTTCCTAAGCCAAGACAAGTTGTTGATGCGATGTATAATTATATGATTAACGTGGGTGGAAATTCAGGCAGAGGAAATTACGTAAACTCAATAGAAAGTAATAAATTGCTTTATGAAGCTAGAGAAACTGTTTGTAATTTTTTTGGATTTAATAGTTCACAAAATGTTATATTTACTAACAATGTAACTACATCTTTAAATACACTTATCAAAGGTCTTTTAAAATGTGGTGATCATGTTATTACCTCATCTATGGAACATAATTCTGTAATAAGACCACTATTTTATGCAAAAGAAAAGTTAAATATAGAAATTGATATAATAAATGCAAATACACGAGGTTTTGTAAATCCTATCGATATTGAAAATAAGATAAAATCTAATACAAAACTTATAATTCTTACTCAAGCTTCAAATGTAATTGGTTCAATTCAAGATTTAAAATCTGTAGGGGAAATTTGTAAAAAAAATAATATATTTTTTATTGTAGATTCATCCCAAGGTGCTGGAGTGATTAATCTTAATATGAAAGAAATAAATGCAAATGCGGTATGTTTTACAGGACATAAAAGCTTGTTTGGTCCTCAAGGAATTGGAGGATTCATATTAGATAATAAATTAAATGAATCATGTGAATCTTTTATTCAAGGTGGCACTGGCAGTTCATCATACTCGTTAACTCAGCCAGAATTTTTACCTGATAAATTTGAATCTGGTACACTAAACATGCCTGGAATTGTTGGATTAGCTGAAGGAATTAAATATATAAATTCAGTTGGTATCAATAATATTTATGAACATAATAATTATTTATTAAAGCATCTGCTTCAAGGTTTATTAAATATAAATGACTTAAATGTTTATGGAGATACAACTGGTAATAATTCTACAACTTGTGTATCTATCAACATAAATAACTTAGATACTTCAGAAACAGGTTATTATTTAGAATGTAATAACATTAAAACTAGAACTGGATTACATTGTGCTCCATTAGCACATAAAACAATTGGTACATATCCTGACGGAACAGTACGACTTAGTATTAGTAATTTTAATTCTATTGAAGATATTGATTATACATTGAAAATTTTAAATAAAATTGCCAAAGATAAATATATATAAAGGTAGCATTGTAGTGGTGTTATACTCATTTTTAGTATTCCTAAGTTTAATTACTTATTCCACCTTTACTTATGCATATATCAATATTGTCTTAAAACAGAGCCTAAAATAGGATTACTTATTTTTAAATGTATTTTAATTTTATTATAAGCATAAATTCTGAATAAAACCTCCCTTTAAAGGAAATAATTTCTTTAAAGGGAGGTTTTATATGAAAAATTCATTTTCTATAGATTCAAGTGTTTCTACTTCATATATAAAAATATGTGATTATTTATTTTCAGAGTTGAAACCAATATTAGACGAAAAAAGGAATATTGTTTTTCTCTGCATAGGAACTGATAGATCAACAGGTGATTGTTTAGGCCCTTTAATTGGATATAAACTTGAATTTTTATCTTATGATAACATTCATATATGTGGAAATTTAAAAAATCCAATTCATTCAAAAAATTTAATTCAAAGAATAAATGAAATAAATATAAAGTTTAATAATCCTTTTATTATTGCAATAGATTCTTGCTTAGGCAAAATAAATAATATTGGGAAAATTTTTATAGATAGAAAGCCTCTTTATCCTGGAAAAGCCTTAAATAAAGACCTTCCAGCAGTTGGAGACATTTCTATAACTGGTATAGTTAATATTTCTAGTAATTTTGATTTTCTAGTTTTGCAAAACACTAGATTATATACTGTTACAATGATTGCAGATATAATTTCAAAAGCTATATATCATTTTACTTTAAAAACAAAATCTACTAATAACTATACGTCAAACAATCATGTAATATCTTTTCCTAACAATTATAATTAATATTATATTTTTATACGCTAAAAATGTAACTACTAAATTTCAAGTTGAAAACCAAGATATAAAGTTGAAAGTTATTATTTTGAGCTTATGTAATTACATAAGCTCAAATCTACTCAAAATTTACTGAATTTAACTTTCAAATAAATTTCCATATCACTTATTGGATTGTTTTTCAAATCCAGTAATTTTATACTTTTCTATAAAAAGAGCTAGTTTGAAATATATTATATTTCAAACTAGCTCTTTTTAGTAATATAGATTATTTATGTTTTTTATTTTCATATTTATTAGCAGCTTCGTTTAATACATAAAGCTCTTCTTCTGAAAGATCATATCTTGATATTCCCTTATCAATTGGTTTTGCATATGTTGTACTTTCTTCTCGTGCATAAATTCCAGTTAATAATATTCCATCATTATTATCATCTAGCATAGCAATTGAAAAACTTAAGTCACTACCTACGTTTTCAAAAGCTTTATATCTCATAATAGCAACTTTTTGAACGCAATCCTTTATCTTTGTTTCTAGCTTACTGCATTCATTTAAAGTATTTTCGGCTGTTTCTCTAATATCATCAATACTATCTAGCTTTTCAAGCAACAATTCTTCTAAGTTTTTACCATTTGTGCCTCTCATTAATCTTCTGTATTTACTTTCTAATTTGTTTATTGAATTAATTAATACAAAAATTAAAATAAATAATAAAACAATTATAACTATCATACCTATAATTAGATATGGTGTTATTTGATTAATTATCCCAAATAATTTTTCCAACTAGGTCATTCCTTTCACTAAATGTTTCACGTGAAACATTTTACTGTATATTAATAATGTCTAAAATTCTTTGTAAATCTTCTTCAGAATAGTACTCTATTTCTATCTTTCCTTTATTTTTTTTATCTAGAATATTTACCTTAGTACCAAAATAATTCTGTAGTTGATTACGTACATCCTTATAATATGGATTTAATTCTTTTAATGGTTCTTTATTTGCTTTTTCACTATTTATATTTTTAATTAATCTCTCTAATTCTCTAACAGATAATTTATTGTCAATTACTTTTTGAGCTAATTCATACTGTAAATCATTATTATCTATTGCAAGCAATGTTCTACCATGTCCTTCTGTGATAATTCCTTCAATTAAGTATTGTTGAACTCTTTCATCTAAATTAATTAATCTCATTGTATTTGCAATTGTAACTCTAGATTTTCCAATTCTATTACTTAATTCAGATTGTGTTATTCTAAAGTCCTCTAATAATTTTTTATAAGCTAGTGCTTCTTCAATTGGATTTAAATCTTCTCTTTGAATATTTTCAATTAAAGATATTTCTAATATATCTTTATCACTTATATCCATTGTTATGCAAGGAAGTTCTTTTAATCCTGCTATTTTAGCAGCTCTCCATCTTCTTTCACCAGCTACAATTACAAATTCACTTTTGTTTACTTGTCTTACTATTAAAGGTTGAATTATACCATGTTGTTTTATTGATTGAGCTAATTCTACTATTTTTTCAGAATCAAATGCTTTTCTTGGTTGTTCCTTATCACTTCGTATTTTGTTTAGTGATATAAGCATATTATTTGATTTACTGTTATCAATGATATCTTCTTGCTTAATATTTTCATCTATTTCATCTGGTATAAGTGCACCTAATCCCTTACCTAGTCCAAATTTTTTTACCATTTTCATTTCCTCCTATTCCTGTTTAGATAAAAATTCTTTGGTTAATTTAACATAAGCTTCTGCACCCTTACACTTATCATCATATAACATAATAGGCAATCCAAAACTTGGTGCTTCTGCGAGTCTTATGTTTCTTGGAATAGTTGTTTCGTATACTTTGCTTTTAAAGTATTTTTTTACTTCATTAAATACTTCATTGCTAAGATTAGTTCTGTAATCATACATAGTCATGATTACACCTTCAATTTCCAAGTTCTTATTTAAAGATTTTTTAACTAATTGAATAGTATTAACTAATTGGCTTACACCTTCTAATGCATAGAATTCACATTGAATAGGAATTAAAACAGAATCTGAGCATGTTAATGCATTTATAGTTAGTAATCCCAATGATGGTGGACAATCTATTAATACATAATCGTATTCTGATTCAATTTCTTTTAATTTGTTTTTCATTATATTTTCTCTATTTTCTTTTCCTATAACTTCTATTTCAGCTCCTGCAAGCTCCATAGTAGAAGGTGCTATAAATAAATTTTCAACTAAATCAGTTCTTAATATTGACTCTTTTATAGGTATATCTGTTGTTAAAACATCATACATTGATACATTAAGATTTCTTTTATCAAGACCAAGACCACTTGTAGTATTTCCTTGAGGATCAATATCGATTGTTAAAACTCTATGTCCTGCCATAGCTAAATAACCACATAAATTTATATTCGTAGTTGTCTTACCAACTCCACCTTTTTGATTAAAAACACAAATTGTTTTCATAATTAAGCCCTATAAGAGCCTACACCCCCTCTCCCATATTAACATTATATATATATTCCATAAATAATAAAAGAATAATGTAATAAAAAAATAGTATATAAACCTGAAAAAATAAAATTTTTCTTAGTTTATATACTATTAATACTAAAAAGTCATAAATAAGTAATAATTTCAGCTAATCAATTACTTATTATTCTTTGGAATTTTAACTGTTACTTCAATAAACTCATCTGAATCCGTACAATCATATTCAGCAGGTATGTTAAATTTCTTAAATACTTGTTTTATTGTATTTACATACAATTTAGCTGGTAAAGTAGCTTTTATATTAGTTCTTTTCTTATTTAACTGTTTTCCTGCTAGTTTAAGCAATTCCTTATTAATTAATTCTTCTGTATTCTTCACATTAAGTCCGTCTTTTACTACCTTAGAAACAACTTTAAATTGAAGCTCTGCATTAGGTAAACTTAAAAGAGCCCTAGAATGTCGTTCAGTTAGTTTATTTTCAAGACACATTTGTCTCACCTTAGGATCTAGTTTTAATAATCTTAACTTATTAGCAATAGTAGATTGTTTTTTTCCTATTCTTTTAGCTAAATCTTCTTGAGTAAAATTATGATCATTAAGTAAATTACTATAAGCCTCTGCTTCTTCAATATAATTTAAATCTTCTCTTTGAAGATTCTCTAATAATGCTATTTCTGCTGATTCTGAATCAGTTATATCTACTATATTACATGGAACTACATCCAACTCAGCCACTTTAGCAGCTCTTAATCTACGCTCTCCTGCTACAAGTTCATAAGTTTCACCGATTTTTCTAACTGTTATTGGTTGTATAATACCATGTTGTTTTATTGATTGTGACAATTCCTCAATTGCCTCTTCATTAAAATATTTACGTGGTTGATATAGATTAGGAACTATCTTATCTATATCTATCTTGATTATTTCATTATTCATGTATCTAAACCCATCCCCTATTAAGTTAATATAACAATTTCAATACCAAAATCATATCATTTATATTCTATAATAGCTACATTTTTCCTTTAATTTGTTAATTGTTTTATAAAACAAATTTATTAATATTATCCAATAATCTGCAAACTATATCTGAATAAATCTATAAAATATAAATTAATTATTATAATAATGAAACTTATGTAAATAATTGTAAAATTATATTCACACTATTTTATAGGCTTTTTAGTAACATTTCCTGCTTTTCGTGGATATACTTTAGGACACTCTTTTATCTTCTTAACAATAACTAAGTTATGTTTTAATTCAGTATCTTCAATTTCAACTTCACATATATCTAGTAGTTGCCCTCCTAACGTAGCTATAGCCTTATCTGCATCCTTTATTTCTTCTTCCACTGATGGTCCTTTTAAAGCTATAAAGTGACCATTAATTTTAACATATGGCAAACAAAACTCTGATAAAACACTCATATTTGCAACTGCTCTAGATGTTGCTATATCAAAAGATTCTCTAAGATTTTTTTGTCTAGCTCCATCTTCCGCTCTTGAATGAATAGTAACTACATTTTTTAATCCTAATTTTTCTGTTACTAAATTCAAGAAATTAACCCTCTTATTTAATGAATCTAGCAAAGTAACTTGTATGTTTTCATTCATAATAGCTATTGGTATCCCTGGAAAACCTGCTCCTGTACCTACATCTATTAAAGTACTTGCCTTTTTAAATTCATCCCTCTTAAATGCCTTAATTGAATCTATAAAGTGTTTCTTTATTATCTCTTCATCTTCTGTAATAGCTGTTAAATTTACTTTCTCATTCCATTCTTGAAGAAGATTTTTATATATTATAAACTTCTCATATTGCTCTTTTGATAATTCTAACCCTACATCTTGTGCCGCTTTGCACATTAAATCATAAAATTTCATAAATACCTCCAATAAATTATTTATTATAATAATGTTCAAGATAAATAAGTAATACAGATATATCTGCTGGAGATACCCCTGAAATACGTGATGCCTGACCTATACTTATAGGTTTTATACTATTTAATTTTTGTTCTGCCTCTGTTCTTAAGCCTTTTACATTACTATAGTCTATATCCTTAGGTAATAGTTTCTTCTCAAATTTTCTAAATTGAGCTACTTGTTCAAGTTGGTTACTTATATATCCTTCATATTTAGCAATTATATTTATTTGTTCACCAATATCTTCTGAAAATTCTTGCCTTTCTGCATCTAAATCCTTTAAGCTAAAATAGTCAACTTCTGGTCTTTTTATTAATTCATAAAAACTTATAGGTTTTTTTAGTTCAGCTGATCCTACTGATAGTAAAAATTCATTTGTTTCTCTTTTATTAGTTATTTGTAATTTCTTTAATCTTTCTAATTCATTTTCAATTGTATTTTTTCTATTTAAGAAAGTCTCATATCTTTCATCTGTAACTAATCCTACTTTTTTTCCTATCTCAGTTAATCTAAAATCTGCATTATCTTGTCTTAAAATTAATCTATACTCAGCTCTAGATGTCATCATTCTATATGGTTCATTAGTACCCTTAGTAACTAAATCATCTATAAGAACTCCTATGTATGCATCTGATCTAGTTAATATCATTGGTTCTTCGCCTTTGATTTTTAATGCAGCATTTATACCAGCTACTAATCCTTGCGCACCTGCTTCTTCATAGCCTGAGCTACCATTAAATTGGCCAGCACCATATAAACCTTCAACATTTTTAAATTCTAATGTTGGTTCTAATTCAGTAGGATCTACAGAATCATATTCAATTGCATATGCAGTTCTCATTATTTCTACATTTTCTAATCCAGGTAATGTTCTCATCATTTTTAATTGAACTTCTTCTGGTAAAGATGAAGACATCCCCCCTACATACATTTCTAGAGTGTCTAGACCTTCTGGCTCAACAAATATTTGATGTTGTAATTTATCAGGAAATCTCATTACTTTGTCTTCAATTGATGGACAATATCTAGGACCTACTCCCTTAATACTTCCATTATATATTGGTGATCTTCCTATGTTTTCCTTAATCACATTATGAGTTTGTTCATTAGTGTATGTTAAATAACAAGATATTTGTTCTTTATCTATATTTTTGCTCATAAATGAGAAAGGTACTATTTTATCATCACCTGGTTGTTCAATCATTTTAGAAAAATCTACAGATCTTCTATTGATTCTTGCTGGAGTTCCAGTTTTAAATCTCCTTAATGAAATTCCTAAATCTAATAAAGATTGTGATAAATCATTGGCTGGGAATAAACCATTTGGCCCCCCAGAATAACTAACTTCACCTATTATTATCTTTCCTTTTAGATATGTACCTGTAGATAAAATTACAGCCTTAGCTCTAAAAATCCCTCCATTTTTAGTAATAACGCCTGTTATTTTATTATCTTCAACTAAAAGCTCAGTAACCTCAATTTGCCTTATTTGAAGATTTTCTTGTTCTTCTAATACTCTCTTCATTCTAAATTGATAGTCTTTTTTATCAGCTTGTGCTCTTAATGAATGAACTGCTGGTCCTTTAGACGTATTTAGCATTCTTGATTGAATGAATGTATGGTCTATATTCACTCCCATTTCTCCGCCTAATGCATCAATTTCTCTAACTAAATGACCTTTAGCAGTTCCCCCTATATTAGGATTACATGGCATCATAGCTATTGAATCTAAATTTATAGTACAAATTAAAGTATTTAATCCCATTCTAGCAGATGCTAATGCCGCTTCACATCCTGCATGACCAGCACCAACTACTACTACATCAAATTCCCCTGCTTCATAATTATATTTCATATACCACTCCTACTTTCCTACACAAAATTCACTAAAAATCTTGTTTAATACATCCTCTTCTAATTCATCACCTGTTATTTCCCCAAGTGCTTTCATTGCTGACGTTACATAAATAGAAATTAAATCTAAAAATTCATTAGCATTGACTCTATCTAATGCTACTTCACAATTTTCCAATGATCTATATAATGCTTGCTTATGTCTAACATTAGAGACTATTAAACTCTCACTATTTATATCTCCACTAAAAAATAACTCTTTTATTTTATTTTTTAATTCATCAATTCCATAACCAGTTTTAGCTGAAATATTTATTTGATTATCCAAATCAATATCTGCTATTTTTCTATCTAAATCCGTTTTATTTAATAATACTATGTGATTCTTGTCTTTTATAGTATTAATTATTTCCTTATCTTCCTCTTCCAACTCTCTAGATGAATCTAATATTAAAATAATTAGATCTGCTTCTTCAATCTTTTCTCTAGATCTTTCAACGCCTATCTTCTCAACTGTGTCCTCAGTCTCTCTTATCCCTGCTGTATCAGTTATTTTTATAGGTATACCATCTATATTTAAATACTCTTCGATTATATCTCTTGTAGTACCAGGAATATCTGTTACTATAGCTCTTTTTTCTTTTAATAGCACATTAAGTAAAGATGATTTTCCTACATTAGGCTTACCAATAATAACAACATTAAGACCATCTCTAATTATTTTACCTTCATCTGCCCCTTTTAATAGTTCCTTAACTTTTAAAATAGTAGTTTTTATTCCATCTTTAACCCTTAAAACTAAAGTATCATCAATATCTTCATCGTCTTCTGTAAAATCTACTCCGTACTCAATTAGTGCTAAGGTATTTAATAAATATTGTCTTATTTCTTTAATTTGCTTTGATAAAACTCCACCACTTTGCATAAGTGCTGACTTCATAGATAAATCTGTTTTAGCTTTTATTATATCAATAACTGCTTCAGCTTGACTTAAATCAATTCTACCATTTAAAAATGCTCTCTTTGTAAATTCTCCTGGTTCTGCAACTCTTGCACCCGCTTTAATAACCTGATTCATTACACTATTTGTTGATATAACACCACCATGACAGTTAATTTCTATTATATCCTCAGTAGTATAGCTATGAGGTCCCTTCATATAGCTTATAATAACCTCGTCAATTACATCTTTACTCTCAAGCTCTATAATATGTCCATATCTCATAGTATAAGTTTTCATTTGTTTTAAATCTATATTATTTTTACTAACAAATATTTTGCTAATTATATCTAATGCTTTACTTCCAGAAATTCTAATAATAGAAACTCCACCCTCACCAATAGGGGTTGCTATACCACAAATGGTATCAAATTCTCTCATAATCTGATTCTCCTCATGTTATTAATTTTGTGATTTATTTGTATTATTATAACCAATGAATATCGAATTAGTCAAAATCACATGCATTAGCTCTATTTTATCAAATTATTGATATCTGCATAAGTAAATTAAACTAAGTAATTGAACTTATGAATACTAAAATGAGTAAAGTCCAATTACAATGCCACTTTACCTACTATATATATGAAAATATGTTTAAAATATAGCTATATATTAAATTAAAACCAAAAAGGAAAGCCTCATCAAGGCTTTCCTTTTTAATTCTTTTTAAGTTCTACAACAACTCTTCTAAAAGGTTCTTTTCCTTCACTATAAGTGTTAACAAATGAATTATCTTGTAAAGCTGAATGAATTATTCTTCTTTCATAAGGATTCATCGGTTCTAGTCTAAATAGTCTGCCCGTTCTCTTTACTTTTTCAGCAGTTTTATTTGCAACATTCTTGAGAGTTTCTTCTCTCTTTTTTCTATAATTCTCTATATCAAGTACGATTCTTTTATATTGAATGCTGCTATCTTTGTTAATCATTAAAGAAATAAGGCATTGTAATGAATCTAAGGTCTCTCCCCTATAGCCGATAAGCAAGCCTAGTTTATCACCTGACAAACTTATATTTATCACATTATCTTGTTCCTTAATATCTATTTCTGCCTTTATGCCCATAGAATCAAGAATTTTGTTTATAAAATTTCTTATATCATCAATATAGTTATGTTTTAAGGTTACTTTTATTCTAGCTCGTTTAGTACTTATAAAGCCAAATAACCCTTTTGAACCACGTTGTAAAACCTCAACATCTACCATATCTTTTGTTGTATTTAACTCAAGTAAAGCTTTATTTAAGGCTTCTTCAACATTTTTCCCCTCTAATTCCACTGATCTCATTCCCTAATTCACCACCTTATTATATAAAGAAAGTATATATTAAAAAATTATTTTTTCTTTTTACTTTTCTTCTTTGTACTAGCTAAATTCTTAGGTTCTTCAACAATCATAGAAAAACTAGAATCTGAAGATTCTGAAACAGCTGTTTCTGCAGCTGCTAATGCAACCTTTTTCTTAGCTGGTAAATAATTTAAGAAATATGTTTGTATAGTTTGAATAACATTTCCTATTATCCAATATAAAACTAATATTGATTTAAAGTTTATTGACATAACTCCCATCATTACTGCCATAACTAAGCTCATAGTACCCATATTCATAGGTGAATCGTCCATTGGAGTAGCTTTTGTCATTAAGTAAGATGGTAAGTATGTTGATAAGGCTGCTAAAATAGGTAATATCATCGTCTTATCTCTAGCACCTAAATCTGCAATCCATAAAAATGATGCTCCATTCATGCCTTCTATTCTAAAGAATACATAATATAAAGCCATTAATATTGGTAATGGTAATAATGATGGAACACATCCTCCAGTTAAACTAACATTATTTTCTTTATAAAATTTTCTCATTTCTTCATTTAATTTTTCTGGATTACTCTTATATTTTTCTTGAATCTTTTTCATTTGCGGTTGAACCGCTTGCATTTTCTGAGTAGACTTTGCTGCTTTTATGTTAAGTGGCAATATAAGTAGTCTAATCATTAATGTAAATATAAGAATCGCTAACACATACGATAATCCAACATCTGAAACACCTAGGTTTAAGATGGAATCATGTAGATAATTGAATATATTAGCCATAAACTGAATTATCTTTTCAAACATTAAAATCTATACCTCCTAAACTTCATTACTTTACAGGATCATACCCACCTTTACAAAAAGGATTACACCTTAAAATTCTATACAGAGCCATTAAACTTCCTTTAATAACACCGTACTTATTTATGGCATCCAATGCATACTGTGAGCAAGTTGGCGTAAATCTACAACATGGACTTCTCCCAGGTGAAATAGATTTTCTATAAAATTTAATTAGACTTAATACAACTTTTTTCATCATAATATAAGCCTGCCTTTTTAATTAAATTCTTCATCGCCTTTTCAGTTTCAAAATAATTACTATCTCTCATAGGATTTCTTGCTACAAACACACAATCATATCCTTTTAATATATTATTATAATTTAATCTAAAGCTCTCGCTTAATAATCTCTTACATTTACTTCTAACAACACTGTTTCCAACTTTTTTACTTACAGAAATTCCTACTTTACTATATGCGATACCATCTTTGTCTTTGTTTCTTTTATTTTTCAATACATATAGAACCAAAGTCTTATTAGCAAATGATTTCCCTCTTCTATATACAATTATAAATTCTATATTTTTTTTTAATCTATAAATCATACGGTATTTCCATTACTCCTTTTTTCCTGCATTTGCAGAAAAAAGGCCACTTAATGCGGCCCTTATGCTGTTAATTTTTTTCTTCCTTTTTGTCTTCTATTTCTAAGAATGTTTCTTCCTGATTGAGTGCTCATTCTTTTTCTGAAGCCATGTTCCTTTTTTCTTTGTCTCTTTTTTGGTTGATAAGTCATGAACATTTAAAATGCACCCCCTTAATTTTTATTATTTATAGTAAAAACTATACTTTGCGGTTATTTTAAAATTACTTTTCTATTATATATATATCCTAATTTTCTGTCAAGATACAGTCTATTGTTGATAAATATTTATTAAACATAATATTTTTGTGGATAACTTATTGAATCTCCCTGTTTACTTATGATATTATAAATACTATAACTGTGAATAACTTAATTTAATAAATATTTATCCACAGCTGTGGATAAATATGTGAATAACTTGTTTACTTTTAATTTTATTTTTTAAAATTATTTTATATTTTCTCACTATAATTGAAATTATATACTATCGATTGATGTTTATATCTATTTTTTATAATTGTTGATAAGTATATAGTTTAATTTTTTTTCTAAATAAGTTATCCACATGTGTATAAGTTTATTCGCTTAGTCAACAATTAAAATATATTGTTTATTATATTGTTAATATCTTGTTAATAATTTATATATACCTTAAAAAAAATTTTTTTTTAATAATATTTGGAGGATAGAGATGGATGCTGACCTAAATAAATTATGGGAAAAAACCTTGAATATAGTAAAAAGTGAAATGAGTGAAGTCAGTTTCAATACTTGGATTAAAAGTTGTGAACCTATTTCTATATCTGATAAAAGTATAAAAATAAGCGTTCCAAATTCTTTTACTAAAGATATTCTAGACAAAAGATATAAAAGTTTGGTTGCTAATTCTATAGAAGCTGTTTGTTCTAAATTATATGATATAGAATTTTTAATAGAATCAGATCTTAATAATGAAGATGAATTAAATAGTAATGATAACTCTAGTAAAAGTATGAATAAAAATTCTAGAAGAAATATAGTTGTAAATGATGAAATGTCTTCAACTTTAAATCCTAAATATACTTTTAATTCATTTGTAATAGGTAATAGCAATAGATTTGCTCATGCAGCTTCACTTGCCGTTGCTGAAGCTCCTGCTAAAGCGTACAATCCTTTATTTATATATGGAGGCGTTGGACTTGGCAAAACGCATTTAATGCATGCAATCGGACACTATATTTTACAAAATAACACTAAAGCTAAAGTCGTTTATGTTTCTTCAGAAAAATTTACAAACGAATTAATAAACGCCATCAAAGATGATAAAAATGAAGAATTCAGAAAAAAATACAGAAATGTAGATGTTTTACTTATAGATGATATTCAATTCATTGCTGGAAAAGAGCGTACTCAAGAAGAATTTTTCCATACTTTTAATGAACTACATGACGCAAATAAACAAATAATTCTATCATCTGATCGTCCACCAAAAGAAATTCCAACATTAGAAGATAGATTAAGATCTAGATTTGAATGGGGCTTAATTGCTGATATTCAAGTACCAGATTTTGAAACTAGAATGGCAATTCTTAAGAAAAAAGCCGATGTAGAAAATTTAAAAGTAGCAAATGAAGTTATGGGATACATTGCTACAAAAATTAAATCTAATATCAGAGAGTTAGAAGGCGCATTAATAAGAATAATTGCTTATTCATCTTTAACTAATAGAGAAGTTACTGTTGATTTAGCTTCAGAAGCATTAAAAGATATAATTTCTAAAAAGCAAGGTAAACACGTAACTATAGCATCAATTCAAGAAATAGTTGCTAATTATTTTAACTTAAAAATAGATGATTTAAAATCTCAAAGAAGAACTAGAAATGTAGCTTATCCAAGGCAAATAGCTATGTATTTAAGCCGAAAACTAACAGATATGTCTTTACCGAAAATAGGAGAAGAATTTGGCGGTAGAGATCATACTACTGTAATTCATGCTTATGAAAAAATATCTGAAAATCTAAAGAATGATGAGAACTTACAGCATACTGTTTCTGACATTACAAAGAAGGTTTCTCAAAATTAATTAACATATGTACATAATAAGTATTGAATAACTTGTGGATAACTATATTTTAATAATACTATGTTGAAAACTGTGGATAAGGTATGCTTTTAGTTACCGACTTATCCACAATCTTTTTGCATAAAATTCCGTTGATATTACTAGGATTACAGTACTTATCAACAAATTAACAGCCCCTACTACTATTACTATTATATATAAATATATATCTATTCTAATTAAATTTAAAAATATATGTGAATAATTAAGGAGGATTTTTTATGATCTTTATATGTGAAAAACATAAATTATTAGAGGGTATTTCTATAGTTCAAAAAGCTATTACAGGAAAATCAACAATGAAAGTATTAGACGGTATTTACATAAATGCTACTAATGATGGTTTAAGATTAATAGGTTCAGATATGGATCTTAGTATTCAAACATTAGTTAAGTCAGATGTTTTGGACAAAGGTGAGATAGTTATTGATGCTAAAATATTTGGAGAGATTATTAGAAAACTTCCAAACTCTGATATAAAAATAGAGACAATAAAAGAAGATGTAATACAAATTACTTGTGAAAAATCAGTTTTCAATGTTGTATGTATGAATGCTGATGAATTCCCTTCATTACCTAATATTAACGAAGATTTAAAAGTAGAAGTTAATGAAAGCATTTTAAAAAATATGATTAAGGGAACCTCTTTTTCTATTGCACAAGATGAAGCAAGACCTATTTTACAAGGGATATTATTTCAAGTTAAAGATAGAACTTTAAATTTAGTTGCACTTGATGGATATAGATTAGCTATAAGAAGTGAATTTTTAGATAATGATATTAATTTAGAGGTTGTTATCCCAGGAAAGACATTAGTTGAAGTATCAAAAATTCTAGAAGATCATGATAAAAATGTAGATATAACATTTACTAATAATCATATATTATTTAATTTAGAAAATACTAAAATTATATCAAGATTACTAGATGGAAAATTTGTTAATTACATTTCATTATTACCTCAAGAACATAAATTATTAGTCACCGTAAAGAAAGAAGAATTACAAAACGGTATAGAAAGAGCATCTTTAATGGCCAAAGATGGAAATAATAATTTAATCAATTTAGACATTAAAGAAGACACTGTAATAATAACATCTAATTCTCAATTGGGAAAAGTTAGGGAAGAAGTCTCAATAAATTTGCAAGGCGATGAAATTGAAATTGCATTTAATTCGAGATATTTATTAGACGTTCTTAAGAATATGGAAAGTGATGAGATAATTTTAGAAATGACATCAGGAGTAAGTCCATGTGTCATAAAAGAAAAAAATGGAGAAAATTCTCAATATTTAGTTTTACCAGTAAGACAAATGAGATAAGGAGGAAGTAAATATTTATTAATATTTATGCAAAAATTATGAATAAAATTGAGATCAATACTGAAATTATAAAATTAGATGCATTTTTGAAATGGAGTGGAATAGCTTCTCTAGGATCAGAAGCTAAAATTTATATACAAGAAGGTTTAGTAAAAGTTAATGATGAAATATGTTTGCAAAGAGGAAAAAAATTGAAAGTTGGAGATGTTATAGAATTTAAAGATGAAAAATTTGAAATAGTTTAGTATAGCTTTTTAATTTTCTTAATAAACAGGCTATAACTTTTCTATTATGATATAATTGATTATAGGTGTATTTTATGTATATAAAAGCGATAATGTTGGTTAATTATAGAAATTATAATAATTCAGAGTTAAATCTTAGTGAAGGTGTTAATGTGTTTATAGGTGATAATGCCCAAGGTAAGACTAATATTTTAGAATCAATTTACTATTGTGCATTTGCTAAATCTCACAGAACATCACGAGATAAAGATTTAATAAATTGGAAAGAGAACGAAGCATATATAAGTTTACTTGTAGGAAAAAAAAGATTAGACAAAAGAATTGATATAAAAATTTTAAGAGACGGTAAAAAAGCTATAAAAGTTAATTCTATAAAAATAAATAAAATAGGAGAGCTTTTTGGAACTTTTAACGTAGTTATGTTTTCACCAGAAGATTTAAAAATAATAAAAGAATCTCCTGGGATAAGAAGAAAGTTTCTAGATATGGAGTTATGTCAAATCAATAAAAAATATTATTTTAATCTAGTTCAATACAATAAAATATTGAATGAAAGAAATATAATTTTAAGATCAAGAGATTTTAATAAGGATATTTTAGAGATATATGATTTACAATTAATAGAATATGCTGATTATATTGTTAAAGAAAGGTTAGAATATATAGATAAGATAAATTATTATGGAAAATTTATTCATAATGAAATAACTTCGGGAAAAGAAGACATAGTTTTCAAATATGATTCAGGAATAAAGTTTAAAGATAATTTCAAATATGCTTTTCTAGAAAAATTAAGAAGTAATTTGTTAAGAGATAGAGAACAAGGATTAACATCAATAGGCCCGCATAGAGATGACTTTAATATATTAATAAATAATATAGATGTGAAAAAATTTGGTTCTCAAGGTCAACAAAGAACTGCAGTTTTAACTATGAAATTTTCTTCACTTAAGATTATTAAAGAAATTACAAAGGAATATCCGATTTTATTACTTGATGATGTTCTTTCTGAGCTTGATATAAATAGAAAGCGATATGTATTGAGCACTCTTAATGATATACAAACAATAATTACTTGTACCGGTATAAATGATTTAGAAGATTACTTAGATGATAAATCTAAAGTGTTCAAAGTATGCAATGGAGAAATAGTGAATTAAAGGAGGAATATATAGTGTTTTTGCATTTAGGAGAAAATGTTGTAGTTCCTATAAAAGATATTATTGGAATATTCGATTTGGAAAATACTATGTATAGTTCAGATACTATACAATTTTTAAGATTAGCAGAAGAAGATGGCTTTGTACAAAGAATTACGAATGAAAAACCTAAATCTTTTGTTATTGCTGAAGTTAATAAAATGAGTAAGATATATCTTTCACCAATATCTTCTGCAACTTTAACTAAAAGAACTGATATAGAATATAATTCGTAAGTTAAAATTTTAGTTATAAATATTTTTAAATTTAGGAGGAGTCTGTTTTGGAACAAAATAATCAAAGATATGATGAAAATCAGATTCAAGTACTTGAAGGGTTAGAAGCTGTTAGAAAAAGGCCTGGTATGTACATAGGTAGTACTAGTTCTAGGGGACTACATCATTTAGTATATGAAATAGTTGATAATAGTATAGATGAGGCTTTAGCTGGATACTGTAAAAACATAGAAGTTAAAATTAATGAAGATAATTCTATTACTTCATCTGATGATGGAAGAGGAATGCCAGTTGGTATGCATCCTAAAATGCATAAGTCAGCAGTTGAAGTAATAATGACAATACTTCATGCTGGAGGAAAATTTGGTGGCGGAGGATACAAGGTATCTGGTGGTTTACATGGTGTTGGTGCCTCTGTTGTTAATGCTCTTTCAGAAAAATGTATTGTTACAGTAAAAAGAGAAGGACATATATGGAAACAAGAGTATAGCAAAGGTAAAGTGCTTTACGATTTAAAACAGGTTGGTAATACTGAAGAAAGCGGTACAACAATATACTTTAAACCTGACGCAGAAATATTTGATGAAGTTTTATTTGATTTTGATACATTATCTCAAAGATTAAGAGAATTAGCCTTTTTAAATAAAGGTATTAATATAACATTAATTGATTGTAGAAATGATAGAGAAGAAAATTATTATTATGAGGGTGGAATAAAATCATTCGTATCTTATTTGAATAGAAATAAGACACCGTTACATCCAGAGCCTATATACGTAGAAGGAATAAAAGATAAAGTTTCAGTTGAATTAGGATTACAGTATAATGATGGATATACAGAAAATTTATTTTCTTTTGCTAACAATATTGACACAATTGAAGGGGGAACCCATTTAGTTGGATTTAAAACAGCATTAACTAGAGCTTTTAATGATTATGCAAAAAGATTTGGATTTATAAAAGAAAATGATAAGAACTTTTCTGGTGATGATATAAGAGAAGGTCTTACAGCAGTAATATCTGTTAAAATTGAAGATCCTCAATTTGAAGGCCAAACTAAGACAAAATTGGGTAATAGTGAAGTTAAAGGAATAGTAGATTCTATAGTTAGTGAATATATAGGAATATTCTTAGAAGAGAATCCTGGAACAAGTAAAATAATTATAGATAAGGCTTTAATGGCAGCTAGAGCAAGAGAAGCTGCTAGAAAAGCAAGGGAATTAACAAGAAAATCTGTATTAGAAAGAACAACATTACCTGGGAAATTAGCAGATTGTTCATCAAAAGATCCTAGGGAATGTGAGATTTATATAGTCGAAGGGGATTCAGCTGGTGGATCTGCAAAACAAGGTAGAGATAGAAAATTCCAAGCTATTTTACCTTTAAGAGGTAAAATAATGAATGTTGAAAAACAAAGATTAGATAAAATATTAAATTCAGAAACTATAAGATCAATGGTTACTGCATTTGGTGGTGGAATAGGAAAAGATTTTGATATTGAAAAAATTAGATATAATAGAATAATAATTATGACTGATGCCGATGTTGATGGTGCGCATATAAGAACATTATTATTAACATTTTTCTATAGATATATGAGAGAATTAATAGAGCAAGGGCATGTATACATTGCGCAACCACCTTTATTTAGAGTAGGTAAAGGTAAAAAAGAAACATATGCTTATTCTGATGCTGAGTTAGATGCAGTATTACAGGATATGGGTGGAAAAGATAATTCGGTAGATATTCAAAGATACAAAGGTTTAGGAGAAATGAATGCTACTCAATTATGGGATACAACGATGGATCCATCAAAGAGAATTCTATTAAAGGCTGAAATTGAAGATGCAATGGCAGCTGATGAGATATTTACTATCTTAATGGGAGAAAAAGTTGAACCAAGAAGAGAATTTATAGAGCAAAATGCTAAGAATGTTGTTAATTTAGACATTTAGTACTTAATATGAGGTGAAGTACATGGAATTTAATGAAGGAAAAATTATATCTGTAGATATAAAAAATGAAATGAAAAAATGTTATATAGACTATGCTATGAGTGTTATAGTAGGTCGTGCATTACCAGATGTTAGAGATGGGTTAAAACCTGTTCATAGAAGAATATTATATTCTATGCAAATTTTAGGATTATCACCTGAAAAGGGATATAGAAAATGTGCTAGAATAGTCGGAGACGTTTTAGGTAAGTATCATCCACATGGAGATAGTTCTGTTTATGATGCATTAGTTAGAATGGCTCAAGATTTCTCAATGAGATATATGTTAGTAGATGGACATGGAAACTTTGGTTCTGTTGACGGCGATGGTGCTGCAGCAATGAGATATACAGAAGCAAAGATGAATAAGATAGCTGTTGAAATGTTAAGAGACATTAACAAGAATACAGTTGATTTTATGCCAAACTTTGATGGTGAAGAAGAAGAACCAACAGTTTTACCGTCTAGATTTCCAAATCTTTTAGTTAATGGATCATCAGGAATAGCAGTTGGAATGGCAACTAATATACCTCCTCACAATTTAGGAGAAGTAATAGATGGCACAATAATGCTTATAGATAATCCAGAATCTAGTGTACTAGAGCTTATGACTAAAATTAAAGGACCTGATTTCCCAACTGGAGCAACAATAATGGGTCATGCAGGGATTAGATCAGCTTATGAAACTGGAAGAGGTAAAATAGTAGTTAGAGCTAAATCAGATATTGAAGAAGAAAATGGTAGACATAAAATAATATTTACTGAAATACCTTACCAAGTTAATAAAGCTAAACTTATAGAAAACATTGCTGAATTAGTAAAAGATAAAAAGATTACTGGAATATCTGATTTAAGAGATGAATCAGATAGAGAAGGTATGAGAATCGTAATCGAATTAAAGAAAGATGCTAATCCAAATATAATATTAAACTTATTATATAAACATACAAAACTTCAAGATAGTTTTGGCGTTATTATGTTAGCATTAGTAAATAACGAAACAAGGGTTTTAAATTTAAAAGAGGTATTAGTTCATTATATAGACTTCCAAAAAGAAGTTATAACAAGAAGAACTACATTTGAGTTAAATAAGGCAGAAGCTAGAGCGCATATATTAGAAGGTTTAAAAATTGCACTAGATAATATTGATAGAGTAATAAGTGTAATAAGAAACTCATCTACAAGTGAAATAGCTAAAAATACTTTAATGGATGAATTTAATCTTTCAGAAAAGCAATCTCAAGCAATCTTAGAAATGAAATTAAGAAGATTAACAGGGTTAGAAAGAGATAAAATTGATGATGAATATGATGAATTATTAAAACAAATGGAATATTTAAGATCTATATTAGCAAGTGAAGAAAAATTACTAGGAGTTATAAAAGATGAACTTTTAGAAATAAAAGCTAGATATGGAGATGAAAGAAGAACTAGTATTGAACAAGATATGAATGAAATTAATATAGAAGATCTTATTCAAGAAGAAGATGTAGTTATAACTTTAACTAAATCTGGATATATAAAGAGAATTTCAGCAGATGTATACTCAGCACAAAGAAGAGGTGGAAGAGGAATACAAGCAATGTCAACGAAGGAAGATGATTTTGTAGATCATGTAATGATAACTTCGACTCATTCAGATGTATTATTCTTTACTAATAGAGGTAGAGTGTACAAATTAAGAGCTTATGAAATACCTGATGCTGGAAGGCAAGCAAAGGGAACCAATATAATTAATTTAATAGCTATTGAACCAGATGAAAAAATACAAACAGTATTAACAGTAACAGATAAGCGTAGAGATGGCTATTTATTTATGGGAACTAAGCAAGGTATTGTAAAGAAAACTCACTTAAATGAATTTAGAAATTTAAGAAAGAATGGACTAATAGCTATAAACTTAAGAGAAAATGATGAATTATTAAAAGTTAAGATTACTTATGGTGATGCTAACGTAATGTTTGTTACTCAAAATGGTTATGCATTAAGATTTAATGAAAAAGATGTTAGACATATGGGTAGAACTGCATCTGGAGTTAAAGCTATAACATTAAAAGGTGATGATGTAGCTGTATGTATGGATATTGCAGTTGATGATGAAGAATTATTAGTTATTAGTGAAAATGGATTTGGTAAGAGAACTCCTGTAAGTGAATATAAGATTCAACATAGGGGTGGAGTAGGTCTTATAACTTATAAGATAAGTGAAAAGACAGGAAAGTTAGTTGGTGCTACAGTTTGTAAGATTGATGATGAATTAATGCTTATCAATACTAATGGTGTAGCTATAAGAATAAATGTATCAGATATATCAAAAACAAGTAGATCTGCTATGGGTGTAACTCTAATGAGAACTAATGAAGAAGAGAAAATAGTTGCTATAGCTAAAATACTAAAAAGTGATGATGAAGATTTAGAAGAAAATGAATTTGAATCTAATGAAGAAATTGATTTAGTAAATGAAGATAATAGCTTAGATGAATTAGTAGAGAGAGCAGAAGACCATAGTGAAAATGATATTGATATAGAATAGATAAAGAATTTAAGTGATAAAATAAAAAAACTATGTAGGATTTTAGTTACTCCTACATAGTTTTTTTGTTTTATATAGGTATAAAATGCTAAATAAAAGCTTAGTTTAGAGATATAAAGTATATACTAAGAAGTAATGTCATCCTGGCGTGTCAATATAAGAAATATGAAGAAAATAAAAGTAAAATAAAGAATAGTATATATATTTTTACTATATAGAACTATACAATAATAGAGCTGTATAATATATATGGTAAGATAAAACACGTCGCTGAGAGATGCGATGAACAAGTTTAAGAAAATTAAGTTTTTAGAAATTGAATTTCAACTTAAAAAAACTTGTTGACAAGAAATAACTTAAGTGATATACTTAAGAAGTCGCTTGAGGGCGACACAATAAAACAAAAGTTGACAAGAAAGTCAACAATGAAAATTTGGTCTTTGAAAATTGAACAGAAATCAAGAAACATTAAAATAAACCAGCAATTCTTTATTTGAGTAAGTCAAGA
>NZ_JAVJAN010000034.1:0-43606 GCF_031344075.1 Clostridium aquiflavi | reverse complement strand
AATTAAACTTAGGAATACTAAAAATGAGTATAGTCCCATTTTAGCTTGCTCCCAATATAAAATTGAGACAAGCAGTAAATGTGACAATACTCATTGAGGATTCTCAAAGTCCAATTACAATGCCACTTTCCCTATTGCATATATAGACACAGATTTAAGACATATTCAAAAGTTAAATATAAAAACAATTAGAACCCTATTTCTAGAGTTCTAATTGTTTTTATATTGAAAATTTATTTTTTGTATTACAAAATGGACATTTAACAATTGCTTCATAATTAGTTATTGTTCCGTTACTTCCTATAGTTTCACCTATGGCTATTACCTCTTGCGCTTGCATACCCTCTCTTTTTATTGTAGCTGTCCTCTCACCATAAATTATGCAATTCCATTTTACAATATTATGGCATGCATTGCATTTGTTTTCTTTATTGACCACCTTCAAATTTACCACTCCTCTCATATAATTTTATTATATAAGACATGGTAAAATTCCTTCTATCTTTTACAAATAATCATGTTTCTCAAAAACTTTATTTCTCGAATCTAAAATACTATATAAATTCTATTTCTTTAAAAAACATATTTTAATTTTATCCCCAAATTTGTTCTATTTCTTCTAGTGATTTGTCTTTTGTTTCTGGAAGTGCTACCCATGTATAAAGGAAAGCAATAATGCACATTATTCCAAAGAAACTAAATGTTATTCCACCTCCAAAATTAGATAAAATAATTGGAAATAATTGTGATATCAACCAATTTGCTACCCACATAAAAAATGTTGCAATAGACATTGCTCTTCCTCGAACTTGATTTGGAAAAATCTCACCAAGAATAACCCATACAACTGGTCCCATAGAAACATTAAACAAAAATAAGTATAATACAATGAATATACTTGTTAATATTCCTAAATTTAAATTAAAATGTAGTGAAATACCAACAAGACCTTGCATACAAGCCATTCCTAAACTACCAATCATTAAAAGTTTTTTACGACCAATCTTATCAACAAGCCACATAGAACAAACTACACCAGAAAAGGCTGCTATACCTATCATAGAAATAGTAAGAGTTCCCATGTCTCCATTTGCACCAGCTGCTTTAAATACTTGTGGAGCATAGTAAATAATAACATTTATACCCACTAATTGTTGCAATACAGCTAAAATAATGCCTACTCTAAGTGCTTTCTTTACTCCAGGAGATTTAAAATCAGTCCATGAATTTCTTTTATTAACTTTAATTGAATTTTCAATATTAATAAGTTCTCTATTAGCTTCTACTTTTCCATTAATTTTTTCTAAAATAGTTTTAGCTTCTTCACTTCTCCCTTTAAATATTAACCATCTTGGACTTTCTGGTATTGGCAATAAAATAATAAGATATAATATTGCAGGAACACCAGCTAGTCCTAAAATTAAACGCCATCCTACATTAATTTTCCACATATGATCAGCACCATTCATTATTGCCGCATTAATAAAGTAAACAGATACAATCCCAATAGCACAAGCAAATTGATAAATTGAACCTAATCGTCCTCTCATATGAGAAGGAGCAACTTCAGAAATATATGTAACTGATAATACAGAAGCCATTCCAATACCTAAGCCCCCAACTAATCTTGCTAAAATAATAATTATCACATTAGGTGCAAAAGCTTGAATAATTGAAGATACTCCAAATAATATTGCTGAAATTGCTAGTACCTTTTTACGACCCATCCAATCACTAAAAGAACCAGAAATTAATACTCCAATAGCTCCACCTATTAAAATACTTGAAACCACAAATCCAACCATTGCACTACTAAATTGAAATTTAGCTTGAATTGATTCAATTGCCCCAGAAATAACTGCTGAATCATATCCATATAATAGCCCACCAAAGGCAGCTGCTATACAGATAAAGATAATAAAAATAGTAGATCCCTTTTCCTTTTTAATTTTGTTCATAATTATCCTCCTTTATTTTTCCTCAAACGTTTAACGTATAACGTTTACTTTTTATAATGTTTATGATAAACTATAAAAGAAATTAATACAAGTGTTTTTAAAATAATTAAAAGGAGTTGTTTTTTATGGCATTAATTACATGTAATTTTTATTCAGATGTTTTAGAGATTTCTACTACATCCACAGTGATAATACCAGAACAAAAAAAAGAAAATGGGAAAGTAGGCGAAGTAGATATTCTAAAAAAATATCCAACACTTTGGTTATTACACGGACTTTCTGATGATGCTAGTGCATGGACTAGGCAATCATCTATTGAACGTTATGCAAATGAACGTGGTATTGCAGTGGTTATGCCACAAGTTCATCGTAGTTTTTATACAGATATGTGCTATGGAAGTAGCTATTGGACATTCTTAACAATAGAATTACCTAAAAAAATGCGTCATTTCTTTCCATTATCTTGCGAAAGAGAAGATAATTTTGTGGCTGGTTTGTCTATGGGTGGATATGGAGCTTATAAATGGGCTTTCAATCATCCAAATTTTTTCTCAGCTACCGCTTCCCTTTCTGGTGTAGTTGATATTAAAAATTTCCCTAATAATAAAGATGTACAAATGAAAGATTTTGATTTAATTTATGGGAACCATAAAATTGAAGGTACTAAAAATGATTTATATTATTTAATAAGGAAAGAAAATATAGAAGCTCTTTCTCATTTAAATGTCTATCAATGTTGTGGCACAGAAGATTTTTTATATGAAGATAATATTAAATTCCGCGACAATATAAAACATAAATTACCTAACTATATTTATTCTGAAGGACCTGGTTCACATGAATGGAATTTCTGGGATTATCAAATTAAAAAAATCATAAATTGGTTACCTTTAAAATAAACAATAAAAAAGAATTTTAGCATTTCACAAAAAATAATGGTATAGTTACTATATATTAAAACTGTCTCCCAAGACATTTAACATATTAATATATAGAAAGAGAGCCAATTATGTATGAATAAAAAAGTTACTATTAGTGAAGTTGCTAAAGCTGCTAATGTTTCTGTTGCAACTGTTTCGCGAATTTTAAACAAAAAAGATGGAAATATAAAAATTAGTGAAAAGACCAAAACAAAAGTACTTGATATAGCAAACTCTTTAGGATATCAACAAAATCCTTTTGCATCTGCTTTGCGTACAAAAAATACAGGTGTATTAGGGGTAATTGTAAGAGATATTACAGATCCGTTGTTATCTAAAATTGTAAAAGAAGTTCAAAATTATGTACATGAAAAAAACTTAGAATTATTTATTGGTCATACTAATTATCAGTACGAAACAGCCAAACGACAATTAAATGCTATGATAAATTACTTATTTGATGGATTAATAATACTTGATAATCTTTCTGAAAATGATTTATTTATACAAAATATAAAAAAACAAGGGGTTCCTTTTGTTGCTATAATGGGTGATATTGAAAATTATATTACTCCTGTCATTCGTACAGATGAAAAAGAAGGGATTAAAATGGCATTAAACCATTTAATTACATTAAATCATGAAAATATTGGTTATATAGGCAATCAACTTTTAGGAGTTAGACATAGATTCAATTATTTTAAAGAAGAAATTGAAGCATTGAAACTTCCATCAAATCCAAAAACATGGCAAAATAAAATTAAAACAAAGTCAATGATTACAGATTACCTAATAAACATTCAACAACTATCTTGTCCACCTACAGCAATTGTTTGTGCAACTGATAAATTAGCTTTACAAACAATTAGCAGTGCACAACAACTCGGAATTAAAATTCCAGAAGATTTGTCAATTATCGGATTTGATGACATCGAAGAAGCCTCAGAGTATTTTCCATCTTTAACTACCATCCATCAATCCGTTTCTGAAATAAGTGCTGCTGCAATTGAGCAATTAATTTCTATGATACAAAACAAAAGTCAAGAATATATTAAAGAACAAATAATTCAACCTAAATTAATAATTCGTTCTTCAACGTCTATTAATAATCATAAAAAATAAATTCAAAAATCATATATATGATTTTAAATCGGATACATTAAAAATATGATTTTTTTAGCATCCAAATATAACATATTGATTATTCTCAAAAATCAAAAAAGCTGTTTCAAATTAAATAAAAAATTTGAAACAGCTTTACATTTAAATATAATTATTGCTTAGTTAAATATAAATATAATAATTTTATTGTATTCTCAAATGCATTATAATGAGTTCTTTCCATTCCATGTGACGCATGAACTCCTGGTCCTATAAGGGCTCCTCTTATATCATTTCCGCCCTTAAGTGCAGCTCCGACATCTGATCCATACATTGGATAAATATCTACTGCATAATTTATGTCGTTTTCCTTAGCTAAATTAACTAGATTTGTTGTCATATTATAATCGTAGGGGCCGCCAGAATCCTTTGCACATATTGAAACATCATATTCTGTGCAATTCAAATCATCACCTATACATCCCATATCTACAGCTATCATTTCTGTTATATCCTTGGGAATATATGATGAACCATGTCCAACTTCCTCATAAACTGAAATAAATATCTTAGTTGTAAATTTAGGAGTTATCTTTTCTCTATTGAATAGTTCAAGTAATCCCATTAAACAAGATACACTACCTTTATCATCTATAAATCTTGACTTTATAAATCCACTTTCTGTTATTGTTGTTTTAGGATCAATAAATACAAAATCACCTGCACAAATTCCTAACTTTTCAACATCTTCTTTAGATTTTACTACCGCATCTATTCTTATTTCCATATTTTTAGGTTCACGTGTTTTGCTTGAGCTATCTTCAAAAACATGAGCTGCAGGACTTGTACTTAAAAATGTACCGTTATAAAGCTTTCCTTCTCTAGTTCTTATGATGCAATATTCTCCATCTAACGTTGGAACTATTGGACCTCCAAGCAAAGTAAATTTTAATTTTCCATCACTTGTTATTGATCTAACCATTGCGCCCAAAGTATCTACATGAGCTGATAATCCTATTACTTCATTATTAGATTCACCTTTTACAGTTATTATTCCACAACCTTTTCTTGTTGTTTCAAATTCATATCCAAAACCTTTAGCAATTTCTTCAATCTTTTTTATTATGTCAAAACAAAATCCAGTTGGACTATTAAATTCTAATATTTCTTTTGCTGTTTTTAAAATATATTCTTTATTAATATTCATAAAATTCTCTCCTTTTCTACCAAAATAAAACTAAAATTTTAGTATGGATAATAATAGAAATATATTGCTCTATCAGTAGAGTATGTTGAATCATCATTATATACATTTCTTATATGGAATATTTCATTATCAAATTTATCTCTTTGATTATCTACTATATAAGCATATTGATTATCTCTCCATCCCATAAATAAATACACATGAGTATGACCATTAGTATATAAAATATCCCCTGGTTTTAATTGTGTGAAATCACTTGATGCTATAAATCCTTTTTCTTTTAATAATCCTTCTAATTCGTAAGTATTACAAGTTTGCTCTGGTAACCAAACACCACTTCTTCTTAAAACTTCTGATAAGAAATATACGCAATTATTGCTTGTCTCTCCTCCATGAAGTTCTACAGCTTTATTATGAACGCTTAATTGATTACTAGGATTTGTCATATACTTAAATGCATTAAGTTGAACATTAGAATGAGAATAATTACTAGATGTATTTACAGTTTCTCCATTAGGCTGAACATATGTATTATCATCAATCCATGTATTTTTAATTAGTGCTCCATTAGAATAAAATCTATATTTTTTACCATCTATAGTAATTTCTTTTCCAGATACCATAATACCATTTTGATCTAAATAATACCTATTATTGCCTTCATCTAACCAACCGCTAAGCATTATTCCACTACTATCAAAATAATAATATTGATTATCTATTTTTGTCCAAGCAGTAGCCATTTCTCCGTTAGAATTTAAATAATATTTTTTTGAATTCACTTCTATAAATCCTATTAACATTTCACCATTTTCATTAAAGTAATACTTCTTGCCATTAATTACTTTCCATGTGTTTTTTATTAACTCTCCAGAAGTGTCATAATAAAACCACTTCTCTGATTCTTTTTGCCAACCAATTTTTAATGTACCATCTTCATTAAAGTTATATGTTTTACCATTAACTTTTATAGTTTCTTTAACTCTATCACCATGTCTGTCTAAGTATGTCCACTTTCCCTTTAAAAAATGCAATCCTTCTTTTAATCTTACTTCATTGCTTTCAACATCAACATATTGATATTCACCTTTAATTATCTTTTCTTCAAATTTTTCTGGTAATTCTCTAAACTTATTGTCACCTAAATCTATATATGTTAATTTAGTTAATTCTGTTATATTATCAGGAATTTTAGTCAATTTACAATAGTTTAAATTTAAATACTCTAAGTTTTTCATTAAACCTATTGTTTCTGGTAATTCCCCTTCTAATCTTTTGTAATGCAAATCCAATTTCTTAATCTTTAAAAAATCTTCTTTTGTAAGTTCATTAAATTTCTTATTAAGCTCATCTGCCACTTCCATGTTAAGCCAATTTCTTTCAGGCTCAAATTTCTCTTCTTCAGAAATTTCTATTTTAGTATTTGCATTATTATCATATGCAAATGCTTGTACACTTCCACTACATATCGTCATTAATACTGCAGTTCCTATTACAATTAATTTCTTTTTCATTTACGTTTCCCCCTTAATCATCCTTGTAAATTGTACCATTTAATAATACAACAAATAAACTCTAAAAAGGGACTATATTATTAAAAATTGTAAAAATTAATAGAAATTTAATTATTATTCTATATTTTTATTTTTTCTTCTAAATAAGGTAAACTATTTATTATGATATTATAAATTATAGTGATTACAAACTTGTTATTACTATAATTTATATTTTAATTTCTTGTTTACATCTAAAAACGATTTTCTGTTAAAGTTTACTTTTTAAATTTCTATTTAAATTTACAAATACTACTTTAAAACATATAATTAAAATATTTACTAAGGGAGGTTAAACTTATGGCAAAGACAAAAAAAACTAGTATATTTTTAAGTATAATACTAGTAATTCTTTTAACTTTAAGTGCTACTTATTACATTGGCTTTTACCCTAAAACTGAAGTCATAGATATTAATACTTCATCTAATTTTAATGATTTAACTCTGCTAGATAAACTATCAAGGAATGATTTAAATTTATCTTCTAAGGAAATATCCCTTGAGACTTCTTTAACACTTTCTGAAGAAGACTTAAATTCTATGTTTATTGGTTTAATTAAAAAAAGTAATAATAAACTCTCAAATTTAATAACTGGATTAAAAGTAGATATAAATGAAAATAAACTTAATATTATCTTTCATTTAAAATACAATGGAATTCCTTTAGAGGGCCATTTAGTATTTACTGCTTCTGCTGAAAATGGCAAATGTATTCTTCATTATGATAGTGGTAATGTTGGTTTCATTAACATTAATAAAGATTTGATTTTTTCTAAATTAAAATCAAATGAATTTGTAGAATTTGATAAAAATACTGGTGATATTACTCTTTCTATAAGCAGTATTAATAATATCAAGGTTAAAGATATAAAAATACAAGATAATAACATAATCATTACAATAAAGGGAATCCTTACTTTAGATGATTTAAAGAAGTTGAAATTAAATTAATCAAAAAAGAAGTTGATTTTTTAGTAATCAACTTCTTTTTCTAAACTTTTCTCAAAAATTTTTACTCTAAATATAAATATTCTATTTAATTAGTAAGCTGATTTGAATATATTTATTATATCTTGTTGATTTCCTTTTCTTGGATTACTGAATGCATTTCCGTCTTGTAATGCTAATTCTGCCATGTATTCAAAATCTTCTTCTTTAATTCCTTTTTCTTTTAAGCTTGTTGGTATTCCAATATCTTTTGAAAGTCTGAACATAGCATCTATAGCTTTTTCTGCTGCTTCCATTACTGAAAGACCTGAAATATTTTCTCCCATAAATTCTGCTATATCAGCAAACTTCTTAGGATTTGATATCATGTTATAACGTTCAACGTGAGGTAATAGCATAGCATTAGCAACACCATGCGGCATATCATATAATCCACCTAATTGATGAGCCATAGCATGTACATATCCTAAATTAGCATTGTTAAACGCCATTCCTGCAAGTAATGATCCATAAGCCATATTTTCTCTTGCTTCAAGGTTTTCACCTAAAGCTACTGCTTGTCTTAAGTTTTGTGATATTAACTTAATAGCTTGTATTGCAGATGCATCAGTTACTGGATTTGCATCTTTAGATACATAAGCTTCGATAGCATGAGTTAATGCATCCATTCCTGTAGCTGCTGTTAATCCTGCTGGTTTTTTAACCATAAGCATTGGATCATTTATAGAAACTAAAGGTAAGTTTCTCCAACTAACTATAACGAATTTTATTTTCTTCTTTGTATTAGTTAAAACACAATGACGAGTTACTTCACTAGCAGTTCCTGCTGTAGTATTTACTGCTACAATTGGAGGTAATGGATTAGAAAGTGTTTCTATTCCAGCATAGTCATAAAGATCTCCTTCATGTGTTGCTGCAATACCTATTCCTTTACCACAATCATGAGCACTTCCGCCACCTACTGTTACAATCATATCACAATTTTCTTTTTGGAATATTTCTAATCCAGCTAAAACATTAACATCTTTTGGATTAGGTTCAACACCATCATAATAAACAGCTTCTATTCCTGCTTCTGTTAAATATTTAACTGTTAATTCAACAGCGCCGCCTTCCATATCTCTTAAAAATCTATCTGTAACTATTAAAGCTTTCTTTCCGCCTAATATTTTACATCTTTCACCTACTACTGACACTGAGTTTGCTCCCATAAAGTTTACACTTGGTACTAAGTAATCATACATTCTCATTATGTTTCACTCTCCATTAATTATTCTTTTATTAATCAAAATTAATTTTATTAACTTTGATTCAACATTAATTTTTCTTCATTTTAATACTATCAAAATATCCTTTTAATATTAATAAATTTTATTGTTGTATGTTAGTAATCTGTTGTTTAATTATAATCTGCTATTTTTCTATATAGTAATATATTGTTTTTTTAATAGAATTCTTTTGTTTACATTAAAATTTCTTATGTAAAAATTACTGAGCTCCTATTGTACAACATATACCCATGCCTTCAATTAGAGACTTTAACTCTTCCATTTTTTCGTCACTAGGAGTTTGTAGTTCTCTAAGAAGATACTCTTTTCCTATAGCTTCATACTTACTTTCTCCATAGTTATGATATGGAAGAAGATCTATTCTCTTTAATTTTTTTAATGTTTTTGAAAATTCCGCTACTTCCTTAATACTTTCTAAGTCTGCATTAAATCCTTCAATAACTGGAACTCTAATTATTATTTCCTTAGCTATTTCATCACTTAATTTAATATTATTTAAAATAATCTCATTATCTACACCTGTGAATTTTTTATGTATTTCACTATTCATGCTCTTTATATCAATCATAGCTAAATCTATATATGGAATAACTTTTTTAACTGCTTCGCTATTTACATACATTGCAGTTTCAATAGCTGTATGCCATCCATATGATTTACATTTTTTTAATAACTCTACTGCAAAATCTGGTTGAAGTAATACTTCTCCTCCAGATAATGTTATTCCGCCATTTGATCTTCTATAATGAACACTATCTTTTTTTAATTCATTAATAATCTCTTCAGTACTACATTCTTTTCCTTCAAGAATAAGTGCTCCATTTAAGCAATTATCAACGCACTTTTCACATTGTGTGCATTTATCTTCATTTACTCTATACGATGAATCCATATCAATAGCTAAACTTTCACATTGTGATTCACATCTTCCACATTTAGTACATAAATTTTTATTAAACATTATTTGAGGAGCAATATCTTGTGATTCTGGATTGCTGCACCATAAGCATGACATTGGACACCCTTTAAAAAACACTATTGTTCTTATTCCTGGTCCATCATGTAATGAAAATTTCTGTATATTGAATATAACTCCTTTTATGTCTGTACTCATCACTTTCATATCCTCCTCTAAAAACTTTTTTTACATAACATGTTCTGTTCTTGCAATAATATCATTTTGTATAGACTCATCTAAAGATATAAATTGTGCACTATATCCTGCAACTCTAACAATTAAATCTTGATAGTTTTCTGGATTTTTTTGTGCTGCAAGTAATATATCTTTATCTATTACATTAAATTGAACGTGGAATCCTTTTTGATCAAAGTAACTTCTTATTAATGCTGTTAAATTCATTAATCCATTATCACCTTTTAATGCTGATGGATGGAATTTTTGATTAAATAATGTTCCATTTGATGCTATAAAATGATCTAATTTAGCAACTGAATTACAAGCTGCAGTAGGTCCTGAAGTATCGCATCCTCTTGATGGAGAAACCCCATCTGCTAATGGCTGTCCACAGCTTCTGCCATCTGGAGTAGCCCCTGTTAAACTTCCAAAGAATACATTTATAGATGATGGATATAATCCTGGTTGGAATTTACCACCTCTTGGATTTGTATATTTATTAACTTCTCTGCTATATACTAATGCGCCTTCTCTAGCTAAATCATCAACTTCATCAATATCATTTCCAAATTTAGGAGCTTTCTTAAGTAATGCTTGTATATGTTCTGAATCCTTAAAGTTTTCAGCTAAAACTTTCTTTAATTCTGAAGGAGTTATTTTATTTTCATCGAAAACAAGTTTTTTGACTGCAACTAGTGCATCTCCAATGTTAGCTACTCCAACACCTTGTGGTCCACTAAAGTTATATTCTGCTCCTCCATCTTGAAGACTCTTTCCTCTTCCAATGCAATCATCAACCATTGAAGATAAGAAAGGTAATGGTGCTCTCTCTGCATGTGCAATATCTATACAGTTATCTGCAGTACACATATGTCTTACAAAGTATTCCATTTGATTTTGGTAAGCAGTCATGAATTCTTCGAAAGAAGTCATTTCTTCAAAACTTTGAGTTTTAGGTCCTATTTGTTTACCATGGTCCATTCCTGAATTTATAGTTAATTCTACTATTCTAGCAAGATTAAAGAATGCTGAATCATGCCATCCTTCTGTCTTTCCTGGCTTTTGTGGTTCAACACAACCAATAATTCCATAATCTCTTGCATCTTCTAATGTAAGCCCTCTAGCAACTAATGATGGAATAATAACTTCATCATTGTAGTATGCAGGAAGTCCTAATCCTTCTCTAGTTAATTCTGCTGCTCTAAGCATGAATTCGTCTGGAGTTTTGTTCCATATTCTTACTGATAAAGATGGTTGAGGTAATTTAACATGTACTGATGCTTCTAGACACATATAAGATATTTCATTTGTTGCATCTTTTCCTTCTGGAGTTTGTCCTCCTGCAATTAAGTTTTGATACATTGGATATCCACCAAAGTGCTTAGTTGAAATTTCATCTCTTACTTTGTTAATATCATTTAATTTTATCCATATACAATCTATTAATTCTTGAGCAAATTCTTTTGTTATATTTTTATCATTTGCATAATATGGATACATGTATTGGTCAAATCTAGCTGGTGAAATAGAATGTCCATTAGATTCTGTGTTTATTATTGCATGAACAAACCAAAATGATTGACACGCTTCGTAGAAAGATGTTGCTGGCTCTGCTGGAACCTTTGTACAAATTTCTGCGATTTTTTCAAGTTCAGATTTTCTTCTTGCATCATTTGTATTTTTTGCAAGTTCTTTAGCTTCTTCAGCATATCTATTTGCATATGTTATTGCTGATTCACAAGAAACAATAACACTATTTAAGAACTTCTCTGCCTTTATAAAGTTTGGATCTATACTTCTGCTTTTTTCTAATTGATCCTTTGCTTCTTTTATAATTCCATTGAATCCAATTTTTAATACTTTATCATAACTTACAGCAATATGACCTACTCCATTATAGTAATAATTTCCTACTGTAAAAATATCTGCATTTACTGCATTTATTGTTTCTTCTGACATATATGAAGTTGCTAATTCACTTGTTGTCTTTCCATCCCAATATTCAAATACAGATTGTAATTTTTCTTTACTTTCTTCTGAAATTTGGAACGCATCCCCATTTCTTTTATCAATTCTATCTAATTCATCTTTTAACCACTTATTTGAAAATTCAGGGAATACTTGAGAAGATCTTGGCTCTTTAGTTAAACTACCTACTATAAGTTCCTCTTCTCTAATTGTCACAGGAATATTTTTTAATATATTATTTAAAGCTAATGCCCTTCTTAATACTGCGGGTTCACCTTCTGTTGCCTTAAAAGATTCTGTTATTAATATCGCTCTTTCACACTCAACACATGGTTTCGCATTTAATATTTGAGCTTTTAAAATATTTATTCTTTCTGTTTGAGTACTAAATCCCTTACTTATCATTTTAAATTCCTCCAATCAAATTCTCTTTTTCTTGATTTAATCTTATCATTTTATTGATAAATTTTTAACAAACTTTATTGCTTACTATTTGTACTTTTTTGTTATTTCTATCTTTCTTTTTTATTAAACAGTATTTTTTTGTCTTATAATAACGTTTTTATGCATTATTACGTTTTTTAAACTCTTAATTTTTAAATTTACACTAATTTTCTATTATTACATAGTGATAAATTACACACACATTGACTAAATATTTCTATTATTATTTACTATCTATACTATAATCACTAAAAATAATATCTCTTCAAGTCCTCTCTTTTAAAACATGACAAAAATATAAAGATATCTAAGGATGATTTTTTATCATCCTTAGATATCTTTATAAATTATTTTTATTATTATTTCTATATGCTGAAGGGGTTATGCCAACTACCCGTTTAAAAACTTTAGAAAAATATCCCGATTCATCATGACCTAAAGTTACAGCTATATTTATTATAGACATATCTGTATTTTCTAGTAATTCCTTAGATTTTTCTATTTTATATAAGTTTATATAATCAATAAACTTCATACCTATATCTTTTTTAAATAGTTTACTAAAATAAAATATACTCAAGTTACAAGAATTAGCCGCACTTTCTAGAGTTATTTTTTCAGTATAATTTTCACTTATATAAGTTAATACTGGATTTAAAACTTTACTTATATCCTTGTTTCCAATTAACTTTTCTCTAATTATATCATCAGAATTATCTTTACATATAAACTCCAAACATTCATTCATAACAGCATTTATTTTCGTTATATTATGAATCTTTTCTATCTTATGGCTATATAAATTAATATTTGAATTCACTTTATTCTTATTCCTAATCTTAATGAAGATATTAATCATTTTATTCAATAAAATTCTACACTTATCTTTATATAGCTTAATATCACCATTACTTAAAAGTTTATATCCATACAATAAATTATCAAGTAACTCCACAGTATCTTTTTCTTCATTAGAAATTATTTTATCTAAAAGTAGCAACTCTTTTCCTATTAATTTATTCTCATTTGTTTTTAAATTCATAATATGTTTATTTAATACTTTAGCTAATTTTTCTGAACTTATTGGTTTTAATATGTAATCATCAATATCAGAATTTATTTTTTTATTATTTAAATTATAATACTCCATTAGCAATATTATAATTTTTTCTTTATCTCTTTCTTTTATAAATTTTGAAGCTTCAATACCATTTATTCCTGGCATATCATTATCTATAATTATTACATCTGGTTTAAGTTCTTTATCAAGTTCTATTGCTTTTTTACCATTATTTGCAGTTCCTACGATGTTTATTTTAATATTAATTTTATTTATTAC
Organism: Clostridium aquiflavi; assembly: GCF_031344075.1. Classification (NCBI taxonomy): domain Bacteria; kingdom Bacillati; phylum Bacillota; class Clostridia; order Eubacteriales; family Clostridiaceae; genus Clostridium; species Clostridium aquiflavi. The sequence continues at coordinate 29,744 of NZ_JAVJAN010000034.1, read as the reverse complement.
TTTTTTAAGTGCTTCTAACTCTATACACTCATCATCTACTAAAATAACATTACACATATATAACTACCTACCTTTCATCAATTGGTAAGCTTATTGTAACTTTAGTTCCTATCCCTAAATCACTCTCTATATCTATACAATAATCATACTTATAGAAATTTTTTATTCGTTGTTTTGCAACTGATATTCCACTTAATGAATAACTTGTGTTTTTTTCTCCTAAATTTATAACTTTTAATTTTTCTTTTGATATCCCTACTCCATCATCTACTATTGAAATTATTATAGATTCCTCTTCTTCCAATACAGATATATTTATACTTCCTCCATTTTCTTTATGCTTTATCCCGTGTGTTACAACGTTTTCAACAAAAGGATAAATGCTCATAAATGGAAGTTTGAAATCCTCTTCAATACTTAAATTAATATCAAAATTTAATCTATTACCAAATCTAATCTTCTGTAAATTTAAGTACTCTAAACAATATTCTAATTCTTCTTTTAATGTAACTATTTTATTTGATTTATAAAAAGTATTTCTTATAAATTCAGTAAATTTATATGTAAGATTACTTGTCTTTTCTGCATCTTCTATTAATGATAATGAATATATATTATTCATTATATCAAATACAAAATTAGGATTTATTTGAGATGTTAATGATTTTAATCTAAACTTCTCTAACTCATTTTGTAATTTTAATTGATTAATTTCTGATTTTACAATCTTGTTATTGCTTTCATTTAATTTTTTTGTAGTTAATTTATGTATTCCTTCTTCAACTAAATAATTTGATAAATGCAACATCATTTGAGAAATGTGTTTAATCTTCTCTAATGAAATAGTTGTAAGATTATTATATGCACATATAAGTTCCTCACTTTCTCCCAAATCAAAATTAACATTTGCAACAGCTTCTAAGTCTTTTTCTTCTTCTTTATTTATCAGGACTTGTCCTGCCATTATAGCTCCTAAATACTGACCTTTAACTATAATAGGTACTGCAAAGTCTACTATTCCTTTATGACAAATATATATGTATGGCTTTCCTGTCCTTGTAGCTTCAATTCCACCTCTTGAATCACATCTTTCACATAGTTCTACTTGCTTTTTATCTTTACGTATAATATTGCAAAATTCCGAACAGCAACTATGTGTTGTAATAGGTTTACCTTTATAATCAGTAGTTATAATAGCAATTCCTGTAGCTTTTGCAATGTCATCCTGAATATTTTGGAAAGCTTCAACATTTATAATATCTTTAAGATCGATAATGCTATTCATTTTTCACCACCATAATTATTATTTATTTTAAATAACACATCCTAAAATATGTATATTTAAATAATAACATGAAATTATAAAAAAATATAGTAAATCATTTTATAATTCGACTCAATATCTCAATATGCGTTTCAAAGTTCTAATTCAGATTTCTTAATCATTTACATTTATATTCAATATTAAATTTTATCATAAATAAACCTGAAAGATTCCATTTGATATTCTTTCAGGTTTATTAAAAGTTATTTTATTATAAAATAATATTCTACTATTATTTTTTTGAATATAGTCTATTTATAGCACTAAATATTGCTTTAATTGAAGCTCTTGTGATATTGCTATCTACACCAACGCCAAAAGTCTTTTTATCTATATCGATTCTTTCCATATAAACATATGACGCAGCTTTTGCTTCAGATCCTGTACTTAAAGCATGTTCTGTATAATCTATAATCTTTGTATCTATTAAATTACTTGAAACCAATGCTTTTTTTAATGAATCTATAGGTCCATTTCCTAAGCCTTCAAGTTCTAAATTCGTACCTTTATGTTTTAATAAAACCTTAACTTTAGTATCAGCTTTAGAATCTCCATTATTTATATCTGTGATTGTATAATTAATCAATTTAAATGGTTCATCAATATCTAAGTATTCTTTTTCAAATTGCTTCATTATTTCATCTGGAGAAATTTCTCCTATCTTTTCAGACAACTTCTGTATAACACATGCAAATTCTTTATGCATTGTCTTTGGAAGTTTAAATCCAAAACAATGGTCCATAATAAATGCAACTCCACCTTTACCAGATTGACTATTTATTCTAACTAATGCTTCGTATTCTCTTCCTAAGTCACCTGGATCAATTGGTAAATACGGTACTTCCCATATGCCATTGTTTCTTTCTTGATACTTTTTCATCCCCTTATTTATAGCATCTTGATGTGAACCTGAGAATGCTGTAAATACTAGTTTTCCTGCATATGGATGTCTTACATGTATTGGTATTTTTACACATCTTTCATAGATATCAATTATATCATTAACATTCTCTAAATTTAAGTTAGGGTTTATCCCATGAGAAAACATATTATATGCAATATTTAAAATATCAACATTTCCTGTTCTTTCACCATTTCCAAATAAAGTTCCTTCCACTCTATCAGCTCCTGCTAAAAGTGCTAATTCTGCATCTGCAACGCCTGTACCCCTATCATTATGAGGGTGTACGCTTAAGATTATTCTATCTCTATCTTTAAAATTTCTGCACATCCACTCTATTTGATCTGCATATATATTAGGAGTGTCCATTTGCACAGTGGATGGAAGATTTATAATTATCTTATTATCCTCACTTGCTTCCCATACATCAGCAACAGCATCACATATTTCTAATGCATAATCAACTTCAGTTCCTGTAAAACTTTCTGGTGAATACTCTAAAAATATCTCTCCATCAAAGTCTTTTTTATATTCTTTTACTAATTTGGTTCCTTCTATAGCTATTTGTTTAATTTCCTCTTTACTCATATTAAATACTACATCTCTTTGAAGTACTGATGTAGAATTATATATGTGAACAACAGCCTTTTTCAAACCTTTTATTGCTTCAAAAGTTTTTCTTATTAAATGTGGCCTAGCTTGTGTTAAAACTTGTAATATCACATCATCCGGAACATGTTTTTCATCAACTAATCTTCGTAAAAAGTCATATTCTATTTGCGATGCTGATGGAAATCCAACTTCTATCTCTTTAAATCCTAATTTTACAAGAAGTTTAAACATCTCTATTTTTTCATCTACTGTCATTGGATTTATAAGAGCTTGGTTGCCATCTCTTAAATCAACACTACACCAAATAGGTGCCTTTTCAATTAGGTTATTTGGCCATTGTCTTTCTTTTAATTTAACTGTTTCAAATCTTCTATATTTTTTATAATTTAACATTAAATCATCTCCCCAAATAAAATAAGTTTTTAAGATTACTACTTATCGCTACTTTCTAATGAGAAACAGTCCCTCAACAACACCATATAACTTCACAATAAAAATAATTTTTTTGTCTACTTTCTTAACCCCATCTAAAACACCTCTTTATATTATTAAAACTTAAAGTTATATTACCACTTTTTTAACTATTTGTAAAATATTTATTGTATTTCCTATGTATATCGTTAATTATTTTATTCATTTTTTATAAAGTTATCAACAACCTCTTTAGTTATACTATTAGTGTTACTTTTTGTCATTTTTAAAACTTTTGAATATATTATTATTAAATCAATCTTTTTGAGGTAATCTATGAATATTTTTTCTCCTTTATTATTATCACTTTCATCACATTTAGATACTTTTAGAGTTTCAAGTTTTTGTAGCTTAAAAAAAATATCTATACAAAAAGCACAAATTTTAATTATTTCAATTATTACAACATTTGCAACATTTATTTCTATGGGTATTGGAGAATTAATTAGTAAACTTTTATTAAAAGAAATAGTAATTCCATTTGGATGCATACTTTTAATATTTATAGGGACTTACTTTTTTGTTGAACATATAAGACTAAAAAAGAAAAGTCGTAATGAAGATACATCTTACTATGTAGAAGACAACTCAAGATTTGGTTTGCTATTGAAAGAGGGAAACATGTCACCATTTGCTAATTCTAGCCATATAAGTTTTAAAGATACCTTATCATTATCTATTTTTCTTTCAAAAACAAATATATTATTAGGCTTAATTGCAGGACTTCTTAATATAAGCATACCTTTGAGTATATTTTTTAGTTTCATAATAAGTATATTAATGATTTTGATTGGAAATTTTATAACAAAATTTTCTTTTTCAAATTGGATAGGTAAAAATTTTTACGTATTTTCAGGTATCCTTTTAATCTTTTGGGGACTTTGTGAATACCTAATTTCATATTTACAATAATATATTTTTTTGAGCCTTAAACACCTTTATTAAAAAATCAAAAAATCTTATATTTTTAAATATTCTACAGAAATAAAAAAAGTTCTAAACTTTACTCAAATTTAAGCAAAGTTTAGAACTTTAATTTAAAATATTTTTTTCTAAATTTCATTTAATAATATAGCTGCTCTTTATTAAATCCAAATCCCTCTATTGTCCACTTTATATCCATCAGGAGTAATAGCGTTTTATTCCAAATAATGCAAATATTCTTATACTATTGTTTTTTCTAAATCCATTATTGCATTATAAATCATTTTTCTTGTTATTTCATAAGGTACATGCCTTATATCACTTGTTTCCATTATCTTATCAAGTACTTTATCAATATCTCCTTCTTTCACCTCAATATCATCTAAACATGTTGGAAGTCCAATGCTCTTATTAAACTTATAAACCCTGTCACGTTCTTTAAATTGCTTATCACATGTTAGCATAACCAAAACACCATAAGAAACTATTTCACCATGCAAATGATTTTTTTCTATATTTTCTAATGTAGTACATCCATAATATACTGAATGAGCAAGACAACTATTGTAATCATTTTTCACAAGAACAGATACAAGTCCTGTAGTAATTATTATATTAAGAATTATTTGTTCTACCTCATTTGATACTTTATTAATTTTAACATCTTCATAAGCTCTTTTACCATATCTCAAAAGTGGTTCAACGCAATTACGACTTATATCTACGCCTAAAAGATTAGTATGATCAAGTTCATCACCTCTTGAAGAAAATGTACATTCATATTCTTTTGATAATGCATCTCCTATACCTGCCCATATAAAATTACTTGGTGCTTCTGCTATTATTTTAGTATTAATAAAGCAATGTGTTGCTGATTTTTTTGTAAAATATAATTCTTTAAATACATGATTAGAATCATAAATTACGGTTGTTTCTGTTATTGCAGCGCAATTTGAAGCTATTGTCGGAAATACAAATAGTGATTGTCCTGTTTGATCACACATTGTTTTGCTTGTATCAATACTTCTTCCTCCACCAACCGCAAATACCATATCAGCATCTCTAACTATCGGATTCTTCTTAAGCATCTCTACATTTTCATATGAAGAATCTCCCCCAAACCATACAAAATCTACTATTTCTATATTTGAACCTTTAAGCCCATCTAAAAGTTCTTCCTTAGATTTTGCTATTGCTGTTTTGCCCCCAACTACTACAGCCTTCCTTCCATAAGCTTCACAAATTTTAGGAATTCCTCTGTAAACATCACTCCCTATACTATAACTTGGTAAAAACAAACTATAACTACTCATTTTTTTGCCCCCTAATTATTTTTTAATATTAATTATATAATTTTTATAAAAAAAGACCTTATCTCTATTAATTAGAGACAAAGTCAAAAACTCTGCGGTACCACTCTATTTATCACTTGAAAAGTAACCTCTCAAAATATCTCTAGGAAATCCTATTTAATATTTGGCAATATAACGGTTGCTACCGGTCTTGCTTACACAATAATTATATCTTCAGCTAACTACTCATGAGTGATTTTCAATTCTTTTACAAATCCTATCTTTCAGCAAATGATAAGCTCTCTTTATAAGTAATATAAAATTTACTTTTCTCAATCAATGTATTTATTGTTTAATTTTTCATAATTGTATCTCTTTGTTTTTATATTGTCAATAATTTTTCATATTTTTTATTAATCAGATAAAAAATACACCGTATGATTAATATTTATATTGTTATTATAAATATTACTATATCTATTTTAATTATTTTTTATTACATCTTGCATGGTAATACTTATATATTTTAATCTTTAGTTAAAATTCTCGCTTAAAGTAATGCTATTTCAAACTCTATAATAAATAAAAACTGAAGTAATCCAAATTCAATGATTACTTCAGTTTTTATAGTTTTATTATTTAACATTTAAAAATCAGAAAAATTTATTATTAGTATTATTAGTTTCTATTTTAGTTCGATCAAGATATTCTTTATTCTCTTGATATGATTTAACTTTTGACTGAGATAGATTTCCTGTTTGTTGTATTAACTTGTCTTTTTTACTCTTAGACATAAACTCCACTTCCTTTCTTTAATATTTTTACTCAAAGAAAAGAAGTTATCCTTTGTATTTTATTACTTATATTGCAGTTTTTTAGATTTCTACCTATAACTAATGAATAAAGTCATCTATAATTATTAATTAATCTCTTCAATTCCATATTTATTATAAAATTCTATTATCTCCTCTAATAAAGTGTCCCAATTTTTATTGCTAAATAATTTTTGCTTTACTTTATCTTCTATTTTATTATCTTTAGTTTTAGTTTTTATATCTTCATTCCAAGTAATTAAATTTTTAATAATTGATTTCTCAAATTCTGATAAAAACCCTTTTTCTAAAATAGCTCTCTTTATGTCTTCACTTTTTGTGTTTGATAATTCTTCCAATAATGTAAGTTCATATCTAGTTTGTTTAGTTATTAATTTATTAGTTAAATCATTACTAGATATGATCTTTTTAAATACTTTATCCTCCATAAGAATTTTATCAATAATATATTTCCTTATAGATAGTTTTTCTGATTTTTCTATAAGATTATATGTAAAAGTATTATAGTAATTAAGTAAATTATTAATATCAAATTCGTTCTTATTTAAATAACTTATTAACTCCTTATAAGAACTAATTACATCATCATTAAGTAAATCTTTAAAAATACATAATGAATTCAATATTAAATTAATTTTTTTTATTTTTTCTAATTCAAAATTCACTATTCAAACCCTTCTTTTCCAATAATTATAATTTTATAATCTATTAGAAATTATATCACTTTTTAATAATATTAATCATAATTTTCATTATTTATTTAATATTATGTTTTTTGAATATCTAAAATTTCTTTTGTATTATATAAATTAAATAGTTAAATTTCTTATTAAGTATCATTTATATCATTGAAATTATAAGTATTAATAAAGTTAAAATTCCTAGAACTATAGATGTATATTTATATACTCTATTTTCAAATTCTTTATTTCTTTTTGTAATTATTTTTCCGCTTGTTTTTATATCTTTAGAAAGTTTGAATCCTAAAATTATTTCACTAAATATAAATGCAAAAAAAGGATATAATGTAATTAATAATTGGAAAATTATTTGTGTTGCATAAAGATTAATAAATCCTAAGTATAATATTGAAATTAATATACCTATAAAATATGTAACTGATAAACTTTTTATTTTTTCATATACTCTTTCCCAACTTTGATCACTATATGTAGCTGTTTTCCTAAAGTTATATAATTTTTTATCATTATACACATGACTTAAATTTTTTTCATCTAATATACATTTTAAATCTTGCATAAAATGCTCTATATTTTCTAATACAACAGTTAATCTAATATTTTTTTCTTTACTTTTAATTTTTGTCCATCCTCCAAAATACCTTATAGATGGAAATTGTATAGCTTGTATTTCTTCATATCTAATAAAAGTTGTTCCTTTAATATTTTTATATATTATTCCTGAATCAGTAAGTTCTACACTAACCTTTTTAAATTTCCTAAACATTACAAAATAAAGTAATAAATATTCTAATCCTATTATAGTCAATATAGCTAATGCTATAATTGCAAAAATTCCAGCAAAAATTAACATATCTTCATTTATTGATTTAAGACATGATATTATGCCAGTTTCTATTAATATTGATAAAACAAACCCCATCATTAATAATAAATATTTACCTGGATTTCTTAAATGTTTTCTGTAGATATATTCATTCATATCATCATCCCCTATTTAATTAATTTTTCTTTTTTGTATATTTATTATAAAAAAACTATTTTACCCCATTTATTATCGAATAGTAAATCTATATCTTTACTTTTTAAATTTGCTAAAATATAACTATCTTGAATACCTTAAGTAATTTTTATATTAAATGCACATAATAGTTATAAAATATTATTTTAGATAAACAAATTTATAACCTCTTAATATCTTCAACATATATATTATATAATATTTAATAATTTAATTTATTAAAAACGTTTATTATCATTAATTTAATATAATATAAATTAAAATATTAAAAGTTTTATGTTTTTCCGAAAATTATACATTTTTCTAAAAATTTCACTATTATTTTCATAATTTCTTATTTTATGCAACACAGAAATAATAAATTATGAAATTATATGAAAATTTATATATTAAAATAACTTTTTAGTTTGCCAAAAAAATATTTTCAATATACATTTATATTGAATTTTTTATTATGGATGATATAATAGACTTGCACTTTTTGTGCGGGTGGGCGAGGGAGATTTTGAAAGTTGGTCGAAAGGATGAATAAATTTTTTAAATTAACTGAACACAATTCTACAATAAGGAGGGAAACTATAGCCGCACTTACATCATTTTTTGCTGCTGTATACATTATTATAGTAAACGCTAGCATACTAAGTGATTCGGGCATACCTATTGAACCATTAATTATCGCAACGGTTCTATCTTCGTTACTAGGTTGTCTTATAGTGGGGTTTGTTAGTAATGCTCCTCTAATCATTATGCCCGGTATGGGAATCAATGCACTATTTACTTACACTGTTGTAAAAACTTTAGGGCTTACGTTTTATCAAGCACTAGCATCAGTAATAGTATCAGGAATTTTATTAACAATAGTTGCACTTACTCCACTTGCTAAAAATATAACTGAAGCTATTCCAAATAATTTAAAAGAAGCCATTACAGTTGGTATTGGACTTTTTATTACACTTATTGGATTATCAAAATCAGGTCTTATAGTATCTGATCCTTCTAATTTATTAAAGCTTGGAGATATAACTAGTCCTGAAGTTATAGCATTCATAATAATTATGATTATTACATTAATATTGTTTATTAGAAATGTACCTGGTGCATTCTTGATTTCAATTATCGTAGGTACAATTATTTCTATATTTATGGGAATTGTAGATATAAGTAATCTTACGTTTTCACTTCCTAATTTCGGAGCTTATAAAGATATATTCTTTAATCCTGACTTTAGTGCTATACTAACTCCAAACTTTTGGATTTCTACATTTTCATTAACATTAGTTTTAATATTTGAAAATATAGGATTATTGCATGGTCAATTAAATGGAATGTTAAAGACTCCAGAAAAATCTGAAAAAGCTTTAACATCAATAGGATTTTCTGTTATTGCATATGGCTTTTTAGGAACTTGTCCTCCTGTTTCTACTGTTGAAGGAGCAGCGGGCATTGCAGCGGGTGGAAGAACTGGATTAACATCAATAATAACTGGATTATTATTTTTACTTTCATTGTTCTTTATACCATTTATATCAATAATTCCAAATGCAGCATTAGCTCCAATTCTTATTATCATAGGAAGTTTAATGTTCCAAAATCTAAAACAATTAAATTTTGATGATTTAACAGAGTTAATACCAGCATTTATAGTGGTAATTTTAATTCCATTAACTTATAGTATTGTAGATGGCATAGCCTTTGGATTTATTTTATATCCTATATGTAAATTATTTAGTAATAAGAAGAAAGATTTATCAGTAACTATGTGTATCACATCTGCTATCTTCCTTATTTACTTCTTAATCCAAGGTTTTATTCATTAATATATAAAACAAAAATGCAGAAGTTTTTTCACTTCTGCATTTTTTTATGGTTATTTTTTAGTATAAATATTAATATACGCATAAAAAAATTGGACTAAATAATTTAACTTAGGAATACTCATTAACTATTCTCAAAATCCAATTAAAATGCCATTTTGCCTATTGCATATATCAACACTCTACTAAAATAAAACATTCTTAAAATTTTCATCCTATAATAAATACTATGTAACCTTACATTACTTTAATGTCCTTCTATAAACATTTTTTCTCCTAATTCTGCAAAACTTTGTAGAATTAAAAAACACTTCACATCTATATTATTTTTACTTTTTATAATCTCTTTTGCCTCTTCTTGAGATACAAGCATTGTTTCTATATCTTCATCTTCTTCTAGATACTCTTTTGAAAAGTCACCATCACATGTACAATAAACAAATGCTAATGCTTCATCAGTCATTCCTGGTGATATATATAGCTTATTATTTCCTTTTTCAGTTATATTTAAAAGTCTTAATCCTGTTTCTTCTTTTAATTCTCTTTTAACAGTACTTTTTATATCTTCATTGTTATCTACAAGACCTGCTACAAGTTCATAAACATAATCATTTATTGGCACTCTATATTGCTTTATTATAACTAACTTTTTTTCTTCTCTATGAAAAGCTGCTATAACTACCCCATCTATCTTGTCTTCTGTGCCATTAAAATAACGATTTTTTAATGTTTCTTCGCTTTTTCTAGATGCAACAATCCAGTCCTTTATATTTCCTAATTTATTTTGATACTGAATTTTATACATATTTAAAAATTTTGATGATGACATCTTCTCTAAATCTACTACTTTATTTTTTTTCATTTTATCTACCTCATATAATTCTTTTTTCATAAAAGTTTAAACTTTTAATAATATAATTATACTACTATATTTATATAAATATAATACTAGTCCCATTCTATTACTAATATCTTTAATTCATCTTCTTTAAGAGATATTTTATATCCATCTTCCATTAGCCATGTAGCTATTTCTTTTACCATCTTATTTTTCATTTCATCATTTTCATTTATAGCAAATACTGCTGACACCTTGTTTATTCCTGCTTGCTTTCCTTGATCTATTTTCTCTAATATTATTTTTTTATTTTCTAAAAACTTTTTATCATAATATTCTAAATCCATATCATTCTCTCCTAATTAAATTTATACCTATATAATTTTATGATGATATTTTGTAAATATTACTAATCTAAAAAATATAACAGTAATAATTTTTCTTAATTAAAAAAGAGATTCCACATAATTATTAAAAAAATCATTATGTGAAATCTCTTAATATATTTTTATTTATTCTTTTTTACTTCATGTCCACCAAATTCATTTCTTAAGGCTGCAACAACCTTACCTGTAAATGTATCTTCTTCAAGTGAACGATATCTCATCATTAATGATAATGCAATCACAGGTGCAGGTACTTGTAAATCTAATGCAGTTTCTACTGTCCACTTTCCCTCTCCTGAAGAATTCATTATTCCCTTTATACTACTTAGGTCTTTATCTTTACTAAAAGCTGATTGTGCTAATTCCATAAGCCATCCTCTTATTACTGAACCATTATTCCATAATTTAGCTACCTTTTCATAATCTACATCAAATTCACTTTTAGAAAGAATTTCAAATCCTTCTGCTATTGATTGCATCATTCCATATTCTATTCCATTGTGAACCATTTTAGTAAAATGTCCACTTCCAGGTTTTCCAACATGTAAATATCCATCTTGAATAGATAAGTCTTTAAATAACTCTTCGCAATATTTAAACACATCTTCTTCTGCTCCAATCATTGTACATGCACCATTAAGAGCACCACTAGTTCCTCCACTAGTTCCACAATCAATAAAGTCAATTCCCTTTTCTTTTAAAAACTTATATCTTCTTAGGGTATCTTTATAGTTTGAATTACCTCCATCAATTATTATATCATTAGGATTTATATATTTTATTATTTCTTCTATTGTACTATCAACTGCTTTTCCTGATGGAATCATTAACCATATGATTTTTCTTTCTGGAAGCTGTTTAACTAAATCTTCAATACTATTAACACCTTTTGCTCCCTCTTTTGAAATATTATTAACACTTTCATCACTTAAGTCATATGCCACTACTGAATGATTATGGTTTAGCAAATTTAATGCTATATTAAATCCCATCTTTCCAAGTCCAATTATTCCTACGTTCATAACTATCGCTCCTCTTATATTTAATTTACTATATTTTTTAATAATAACATTTTAAATAATAACATTTAAAATTAAAACTCCTACAAGTCCACATACTGAAATTATTGTCTCCATTACAGACCAAGACTTTAATGTTTCAGTAATTGATAAATTGAAATATTCTTTAAATATCCAAAATCCAGGGTCATTAACATGAGAAAATATTAAACTACCTGCTCCTGTTGCAATTACCATTAACTCTGGACTAACTCCAGTTGCACTTATAAGTGGTGCTACTATTCCAGCTGCTGTCATAGCTGCCACTGTAGCTGATCCTAATGCAACTCTTAGTATTGCGGCGATTAACCAAGCTAGTAAAAGTGGTGATATACTACTACCTTGCATTATACTTGCAATATATTTATCCACTCCACTATCAACAAGAACTTGCTTTAAAGCACCACCACCGCCAATGATTAATATTATCATTGCTACTGTATTAATTGATTCACTTACGGTTTGCATAACCTCTGGCATTTTTTTGCCTCTGTTTAATCCAAAAGTGAATATAGCTACAATAACTGAAATTAATAATGCAATTACTGGATCTCCAAAAAATCCTGTTATTTTAACTATTTGTGAATCACCAGAAAGAGTCATTTTACTTATAGCTTGTACTGCCATTAAAATAACTGGAATTAATGCTGTAAATACACTTATTCCAAAACTTGGCATTTCCTTTTCTGTAAATATCTTTGGATTATATAATCCTTTAGGGATAGGATGCTCCATTCCTTTTAAAAACTTTGTAAATACTGGTCCAGAAAGTATTACTGTTGGAATTCCAAGTATTGCACCATACAATAAAGTTTTACCTATATCAGCATTATAAACTCCTGCTATAGCTGTTGGTCCTGGATGCGGTGGTAAAAATCCATGAGTTACTGATAGTGCTGCAGCCATAGGTACACCTATATATAAAAGTGGTATTTCAGCTTCAGCTGCTATTGTAAATACAAGTGGTATAAGTAAAACAAAACCTATCTCATAAAATAATGCAAATCCTACAACAAACCCTGTAATAACTACTGCCCATTGTATTTTTTCTTTACCAAATTTCTTTATTAATGTTATAGCTATTCTTTGTGCTCCTCCACTATCAGCCATAAGTTTACCTAGCATAGCTCCAAATCCAATTATAAGAGCTAAACTTCCTAAAGTTCCTCCAACACCTGATTTTATAGAGCTTACTACATTAACTATTGGCATTCCTTCCATTATACCAACTGTAAGTGAAACTAAAATTAGTGATATAAAACCATTTAATTTAAATCCAATCATCAATAATAGTAATAATGCAACTCCTATAGCAACTATTAATAATGGCATATAAATCCCTCCATTTCAAAACTTTTAATCTTGTAAATTATTTATTTCTAGAAATTCATCTTTTAACTTCTCATATAATTTTCTGTAAATTTTGAAATTTTCTATGTAAACTTTATGATTTTCTATATTAGGTTCAAATACTTTTGATGTCGGAATCAAACTTTCGATTTGCTCAATATTCTTAATCATATTTAAAGCTTTCATAGCAATTATAGCTGCACCTAAGCAAGAACTCTCATAACTTTCTGCAATAACAACTTTTTTATTAAATATATCAGCTAATATTTGTACCCATAACTCTGATCTTACAAATCCACCAGTTGCATATATTGTATTTATCGGTCCAGTTGTTTCTTCTAGAGCTTTTCCAACATCATATATTCCATACATTACTCCTTCAAGCACTGCTCTTAAAAAATGTTCTCTTTTGTGCTTAATATTAACACCAAAAAATACTCCCTTGGAATTTGCATCCCAATGTGGTGCTCTTTCTCCTAGCAAATATGGTAAAAATATAAGTCCTTCTGCTCCTGCTTTAACTTTTGAAGCTTCTAAATTTAAAATATCATATGGATCTATATTTAATGATTTTGCAGCCTCAGTTTCTACTGATGAAAAATTATCCCTAAACCATCTATAAATTATTCCTCCATTATTCACTGCACCACCTAAAACATAATGTTCCTCTGTTAAAATATAACTAAATATTCTTCTAGATATATCATTTTTAGGCTTCTTAGATATTACTCTTATCGCTCCACTGGTACCTATAGTTACAGCAGCATCTCCATTCTTTATTGCATTAGCACCTAGATTGGCAAGGCATCCATCACTTCCTCCAACTATAAAATTAGTTTCTGTTGGTATTTTCATATAGTCTGCATAAATATCACTTAATCCATTAACTACATGAGTTGTTTGTACAGGTTTTGAAAATTTTTCTTCTGAAACTCCTATATATTCTAATGCTTTTTTATTCCACTTAAGATCATAAATATCAAATATACCTGTTGCTGAAGCTATAGAATAATCCACTATATATTGGTTGAATAATTTATAGAATATATATTCTTTAATTGATATAAATTTTTCTGCATTATTGAATACATCTTTAGCATTATCTCTTAACCAACATAATTTACATAGTGGTGACATTGGATGTATTGGTGTACCTGTTCTCATGTAAATTTCTTGTCCTATGTCACTATTTTTTAATTCGTCAGAATACTTATTACTTCTTGTATCAGCCCATATTATGCAGTTAGTTAAAGCATTTCCTGCCTTATCTATTGCTATTACGCTATGCATAGCACTACTAAATGATATTCCTAACAATTTATTATTTTTGATATCGTTTTCTTGAACTACATGCTTAATCCCATTTAACACTGCTCTGAAAATTTCTTCCGGATTTTGCTCACTCCAAGATGGATATGGATTATATAAAGGATATTCTATATTACATTTTGTTAAAACATTCCCCTCCATATCAAATGCTATTGATTTAGTACTAGTTGTGCCAATATCAACTCCTATTAAGTACTTCATACCTCTTCCCCTCTTCTCAAATTATAATACATTTTAAGAAATTTTTTTTCGTATATTTGTTTTTTTCTTATTTTTTCGTTATTTATAAAGAAAATTTTCTTTAATGAAATTATAGCACCTATTATCTAGTAATACAATAAAAAATATAGATTTTTTGAAATTTTTTTTTATTTTGACATATTCGTATCTAAAAATTTATTTTTGCGAAACTTTTTTTCATTAATATATTAAAATTAAAGCTATCTCAAAAGATATCTTTATTAATTTGAGATAGCCATTTATTTATTATTTATTATTTGTTATTTATTATTTATTATTTATTATTTATTTAAAATAGCCTTTTGCTTTGTAATATAGTAATAAAGTTAACTAAAATCTTTTACTAGCTATACCATTTCTTATGCGTTCTAAATTGTCTAATGTCTTATCCTTTCTTTTAATTGCTACTCCTACATAAAGCCAGTCAACTATCATTAATGAAGTAAGTCTAGATTCCATGGCTTCACTTCTAAACATAGATTCATTTCCATATGCTATTAAGTGTAAATCTGCAACTTTAGCAAGAGGTGACTTTTCATTTCCAGTAATGGCTATAATTTTAATACCTCTTTTTTTCGCTAAATTAATATTTTCAACTAGTTCTTTATTACTTCCTGAGTTTGAAAAAGCTATAATAGCATCACCACTATTTGCTATAGAAGAAAACATAACTTGCCAATGTGAATCACTTGAAGTAGCACAATCTATTCCTGTTCTAATAAATTTATGATAAGCATCATTTGCAATAGTCCAAGATCCTCCCATTCCAAAAAACATTATCTTTTTAGCATTCAATATTATATCAATTGCTTTATCTAAATCTTCAGTTTTGTTTATTTTTAACGTACTTTCAATACTATTTATATTAGAACTCATTATTTTTCTCATAATGATATATGTATCATCATTTTCTTTTATTTCTTCATAAATATTGTCTATTGGTTCTATTACAGAGCCAGCTAGATTAATTTTTAAATCTTGATATCCCTTATAACCAAGCTTACTACATAATCTAAATACAGTTGCTTCACTAGCTTTGCTTACTTCCGCTAATTCTGTTATTGAAAAATGAATTATATTTTTAGGATTTTCTAATACATACTGTGCAACTTTTTTTTCTGCGCCTTTTAATTCACTATAAATATTAGTTATTCTTTCTAAGCATCCCCTGTTTTTCTCATAAGACATAATATCTCTCCAATCAAATGTATATGGTCAAATTATATGATAATTTTTATCCAGAAAATAGACTCTGTTAATACTCCTACTTCTACAAGTAGGAGTATTAACTATATATCTTTACATAACGATTTTTTAATTTAAGATTAACCACAACCTAATCTAAGGCTGAGAACTCTGTTTATATATTTCAATTATAGCATATGAAATTTACTAATGGCAAAATTTATTATTTACATATTTTTATATGTTTAAATTATATATCTTATAATACTATAATTTAAATACTTGGTAATACTAAAACTATTATAGGAAAGGAGTAATTTTTAATATGGATAATATAAAAAAACTTGTTGATTTATTACATACGCAAGCACAATCTTGTAGTAAATGTGCTCAAAAGTCTAAAGAACCAAATGATGGCTCATTTATTCAATATGATAAAAAAGATAGTTTTAGTTCTGATGGAACTGTTAGATATGGTGAAGAGCAAGATGTTGATGATTTATAGCGCACATTTAATTTAAAGTGTAGATATGACTTTCTACTTTATTATTTACTTATTTATTCTTACCCAAATATATTTTTTAGTTTTAAGTTTTATTTAATGTTTTTAAATTTTATATTTCTTAATTTCAAATAAAGAAGCATGAAAATAAATAACAAGTCTAAAGTTGCAATGGATATTTTTCATCAGTCAAGAAGATTAATTGTCCTCATAGCGTGTCTATTAGGTCAATTTAACGACGCAGCATGATGGAAAATAACTAGCAAATGGACTTGTTATTTTTTGATTGTGCCTAATTAATATTTTACCACTGACCTATTCCTAGTGGTGAGAAAATTAAGTATATTAAACACATTGTTCCTACCATAATTCCAGTAGCTAATTTAGCATGTTTCCACGGTGTTAAACTAACTACTGCTTTATTTTCTTGTACAAAATCGGTTTCTCTAGGATTTAATTTTCCTATTATAAGCATAACGATTACACATGTTGGGAATAAAACTCCCAATACGTAAAGAAAATGAACATCTTTTATTAAAAATTTTGATAATGTATATAAAGCTATATGAACAAAAAATGCAATTTTAGGTGCAATCTTAGGAACTCTTTTAGAATAAAATCCTACAACTACAGCTGCTAAAATCGGTACATTATAAAAACCAAAACATTCTTGTAAAAATCCATATAATCCCGTAGGTGCATATAATATAAATGGTGCAACACATGTAGCTATTATTGCAATTATTATATTAAATTTTCTACCAATATGAACTAATTCTTTATCACTAGCTTTTGGTTTCATAAGTGGTTTATAAAGATCTAATGTAAATAAAGTAGCCGAACTATTTAACGCTCCATTAAATGAACTCATAATAGCTCCAAATAAAACTGCAGCGAAAAATCCTAATAATGGTTTTGGTAATACATCTATTAATAATGTAGGATATGCCATATCTGCATTTTCTAATCTTGTTCCATACTTAGCAAATGCAATTACACCTGGTAATACTAAAAAGAAAGGTCCTATTAATTTTAAAAACCCTGCATATATAGCGCCTTTTTGTGCTTCTTCTAAATTTTTAGCACCTAAAGCTCTTTGAACAATTGATTGGTTTGTACAGAAATAGAATAAATTGTTAAATAATAATCCAGTCATTAAAACTGGCCATGGAACTAGTGGAGATAGGGAATTTGCTGGATTTATTGCATTTAATTTTTGAGGATTGGCTAATAAAACATTAAATCCATCTACAAAATTCCCATGTCCAACTGATATTATTCCAAGTACAGGTACCATTAATCCACCCACAAGCAGACCTATTCCATTAATGGTATCTGATACAGCACATAGTTTTAATCCACCATATACTGCATATATACAACCTATTACTGATATCATAAATCCAGTTATTGCTATTGCTTGAAAAGTTGTTATTCCTAAAATATCTGATATTCCAAATATTTTATTTATAACTATAGCACCTGAATACAATACTGTAGGAATGTATGTTACTATATATCCTAAAAGAAGCAACAACGATACTATTCTTTTTGTTGTTGAATCATATCTTTCCTCTAAAAAATCTGGTATTGTTGTAATTCCGCTTTTAAAGTACTTAGGTAAAAATATTAAAGCTAAAATTCCTAATGATACACAAGCCGTAGCTTCCCATGCCATTGGTCCCATATTAGTCATATAACTTTGTCCATTTAACCCTATTATTTGTTCTGTTGATAAATTTGTAAGCATTATTGAACTGGCTATTACAACACCTGATAATCCTCTGCCAGCTAAAAAGTATCCATCTGCTGATTCAGTGTTAGAACCTCTAGTCTTATAAAATGATATTACACCTACTAAAACTACAAAAAATATAAAGGTAATTAACGTAAACATATTCAATCCTCCTTCTATTTTAAGATAAAAGGATTCCATATTATATATATTTATAAAATACTAATTATTATAAAATATAACATGGAATCCTAAAGATAAAATGATAAATTAAATGCTTTAAATACTAGCTTTTTCTTTTATATACTGTCTTCCTTTAATTGCGTATTCAAGAGGATTTGCAATAGATGGATCTTGTTCTGCTTCTATCATTAACCATCCTTCATAATTATTTTCTGCTAATATCTTAAATATTGGTTCAAAATCTATTGAGCCATCTCCAGGAACTGTAAATGCTCCAGCTCTTACACCTTTTAAGAAACTTAATTTTTCATTTTTAACCTTACTCACAATTTCAGGTCTTATATCTTTTAAATGAACATGTTTTATTCTGTGAACATACTTTTTTAGTATTTCAACTGGATTTTCACCTGAGTACACTAAATGACCTGTATCAAATAATAAATATACTAAATTTTCATCAGTAACACTCATTAACTTATCAATTTCTTCTGTTGTTTGCACTCCAGTTCCCATATGATGATGATAAACAATCTTCATTCCTTTATCAGCTGCTAATTGTCCCAATTTATTAAGTCCATGGGCTAATAGCTTCCATTCTTCTTCATTAAAATGATGCTTTCCATCAAATATAGGAGTTTCCATTTGTCCTTGAATACTATGACCTTGTTCTGAAACTACTATAACTTTAGACCCCATTGCATGTAAAAAATCTCTATGATCTATAAATTCTTTTTCAGTTTCTTCATAAGGTTTAGTAGTTAAAAATGAGCTAAACCAAGCACTTGCAATTTGAAGATTTCTCATTTCTAAAGCCCTCTTTAAAACCTTTACATCTTTAGGATATTTATTTCCGATTTCAGTACCCTTAAATCCTGCAAGAGCCATTTCGCTTACGGCTTGTTCAAATGTATTTTCTTTTCCTAAGTCTGGCATATCATCATTAGTCCAACCAATTGGACATATTCCTATTTTCACTTTATCGTTATTAAACATATTAATTCCCCCTAAAATTTCACGAAATATTAAACTGTTCTTTCATAAATTATATACAGAATTTTTAAGCATTAAATATATATTTTCTTTTAATATTAATATTGAATTTCTGATATCTTAACAGGTCTATTTTCTTTTAAAGATTTTGTTGCTGCCTTACCTATTAGAACAGCTTTTAATCCATCATCAGCATTTACACAAACTTCTTTATCATTTACAATTGCATCAATAAATTCAGTTATTTCTTCTGCATAAGCTTGCATATATCTTTCTAAGAAGAAGAATAGTGGTTTTTCTCCATTTACTCCATCTTTTGTTGATACAACTGCACTTGAAGTACTATCATTAGCTACAGCTACTTGCCCAAGTGATCCAAATACTTCTGCTCTTTGATCATATCCATAAGATGATTGTCTTGAATTATCAATTACAACCATTGCTCCATTTTCCATTTTTAATGTAACTATTGCAGTATCTATATCTCCTGCTTCTCCAATAGCTTTATCTACTAATACATTTCCAGCTGCATAAACTTCTTCAACATCATTTCCTAAAAGATATCTTGCCATATCAAAATCATGAATAGCCATATCAAGGAATAGTCCACCTGAAACTTTAACGTAATCTATTGATGGTGGTTCTGGATCTCTTGAAGTTATTTTAAGAATGTGTGGTTCTCCAATTTTACCTTCTACAACTGCTTTTCTAACTGCTTTAAAGTTATGGTCATATCTTCTATTAAATCCTACTTGATATTTAACATTTGATTTCTTAAGTTCATCTATAACTTCTTTAATTCTACTTAGCTCATGATCAATTGGTTTTTCACAGAATACATGCTTGCCAGCTCTTATAGCTTCTATAGAAATTGGTGAATGAGTATCTGTTGATGAACATATAAGTACCGCATCTATTTCTGGATCTTCAAGAATTTTCTTGTAGTCATTATAAACATTATCTATCCCCATTTCTTTAGCCCATTTTTTAGTATCATCATTTAAAAATACATCTGCTATTGCCTTTACTTCTGCATTTTTAACGTACTTAGAAATACTTTCTCCATGAACTTTACCTATTCTTCCTGCTCCAATGATTCCAACTTTTAACATAAAAAACATCTCCCTTTTAATATTTTCTTGCACTTTTTAATACTTTTTTATTATTTTCAAAAGCTTTATTAACAGATTCTTTTTCTGATACTTCAGCTAATCCTACATGCCACCATGATTCATATCCATCAGTCATAGTTTTAGGTAATACTTTAATATCAATTAAAGTAGAAACCTTTTGTTTTTTTGCATCTATTAATGCATTCTTTAATTCTTCTAAGTTTTTAGCTGTGTATGTTTTTAAACCATATCCTTCAGCTGCTTTTGCAAAATCTATTGGTATTAATTTACCATTAAGTTTATTTGTTTCATCATTTCTATATCTAAATTCAGTTGCTAAATTTCCTATTCCATTAGACATTTGTAGATTATTTATACAACCAAATCCACAGTTATCAAATAATAATACATTTACTTTTTTATTCTCTTGAATTGAAGTTATAAGTTCTGAATGTAACATTAAATAACTTCCATCACCTAAAATTGAATAAACTTCTTTTTCTGGATCTGCTAACTTTGCACCAAATCCTGCCGCTATTTCATATCCCATGCATGAATATCCGTATTCCATATGATAAGAATTTAAAGATTCTGTTTCCCACATTCTTTGAAGATCTCCTGGTAAACTTCCTGATGCTCCAACAATAATTGCATCATCATCAATACATTCTCTAATTAACCCTAATGCAGATGTTTGAGTTATTGTTGTATCAGTTAATTTTTTAAATTCTTCTAAGCTTTCTTTATTTCTAAATTTTATAATTGGCTCAAAATTCTCTTCATATTTTATATTAGTTAGTCTTTTCATTTCTTCTTTCCATACCATTTTTGCATTTTTTATCTCGTATTTATATGAAGAAATATAATTTTCTTTTTCAAGTAATTTATGAAGATATTCTAAACATTCTTTAGCATCTCCAACCATCTTACATGAGTCCAATTTACTAGCATGAAATTTTGATAAGTTAATTGTTACAAATTCTACATCTGGATTTTTAAACAATGATTTTGATGCAGTTGTAAAATCTGAAAATCTTGTACCAACTCCAATTACTAAATCAGCATCTTTAGCTATGATATTTGCAGCTAAATTTCCTGTAACTCCAATACCACCTAAATTCATAGGATCGCTTGATTTTATTGAGCTTTTTCCAGCTTGTGTTTCACCTATAGGTATATTAAATCTATTAGCAAATTTAGATAAGGCATCTCCAGCTTCTGAATACCTTACTCCTCCGCCACAAATTATTATAGGTTTCTTTTTATTTTTCATTATATTTAAACATTCATAAAATTCCTCTTCTACAGCTAAAGGTCTAGTAATTTTGTGAACACGTTTTTTAAAGAAGTATTCTGGAAACTCAAAACTTTCTCCTTGAACATCCTGTGGAAGTGCTATACATACTGCGCCTGTTTCAGCTGGATCAGTTAATACCCTCATTGCATTGATCATTGCAGACATTAATTGTTCAGGTCTATTTACTCTATCCCAATACTTGCATACAGGCTTAAATACATCATTTGTAGTGATTCCAAGGTTATAAGACTGCTCAATTTGTTGAAGTACTGGATCTGGTTGTCTAGTTGCAAATGAATCACCTGGAAGTAAAAGTAATGGTATATTATTTACTGTTGCTGTTGCTGCTGCTGTGACCATATTTGCAGCTCCTGGTCCTATTGATGAAGAACAAGCTATGATTTTTCTTCTATTATTTTGCTTAGCAAATGCTGTTGCTGCATGTGCCATGCCTTGCTCATTTCTTCCTTGATAAACTCTTAAACCTCTTGGATTCTCATCAAGTGCTTGTCCTAAGCCAACCACTATTCCATGACCAAATATAGTAAATATTCCATGAACAAACTTTTCTTCTTTTCCATCAAAAGAAACATATTGATTATCTAAAAATTTTACTAATGCTTGTGCTGTTGTCATTTTTGTACTCTTCATAAATTCACCTTCTCTTTGTTATTTATCAGGCCATATTTTAACATCTTTATCCCAAAGCCATTTGTGTTCTTCTACATCTATCCTGTCAGTCCATGGATTATTTTCAAGATGCCTAATCATCCAACAATAATACATTGCATATCCTGGTGCTGATGTTTGTGGATGAACATCTCCACCTGTTATTGTTGAAAAACTATTATTAGAGATCTTATATGCATTATCTCCATTTAAACAAAATCCAAAGCCTTGTTCTTTGTTAAATTTATAAAAATATACTTCTGGTTGTGGATGATAATGTGGTGGATAACTTGACCACTTTCCTGGAAATGTTATAACTTCTCCAATTACCATATTAGAATATGGTGCATTGTTATAATCAAATACGGTTCTTACAATTCTTCTTGCAGTTCCATTCCAAGTTCCTTCACCAAAAATATCACTTCTACACTTATCCGGTGAATATAATTTTGCTTCAAAATCATTTTGATTATCTGTGCTTTGTATTATTAATTCACTTTCTTCTAAACATTCAACTATTACTTTTATATTCTTAGAAACATGTAAACACCATGGATCTTCATCAAAAACAGACTTTCTCTCTATTATTTCAGAATCTTTATTCCAAGCTATTTTAAGCTTTCCTGTTAAAAGAAGTACTGCTATTTCTTTATCATCATTGTGGTACTCTTTTGTTTCACCTTTTCTTAATTTTTCAACTACAATATCCATTAACATTTCTTTGTTTTTACCGCTAATTTCACATAATACGTTTTCACCATATTGTAAATCATGTAATTCATGAATCATCATTAATCCTCCCTTATCCTCTTGCTATCATTTCTCCATATTGTTTTTTCTTCTCTTTTATAAATTCATTTATTTGCTTTACAGTTGGCATATCTTGTGAACAGCTATGACTTGCTACTAACATAGCTGCTGAAGCACTTCCAAATTCTAATGCATCCATAATATCCCATTCTTCTAATATTCCATATATAAATGCTGAAGCGTATGCATCTCCACCGCCAAATGATTTTAAGAGTTTTACTGGAAATGGCTTTATTTTATATGATTTTCCGTCATTAGTATAAGCTGTAGAACCCTCTTTTCCATGTTTAATTACAACTATTTTATTACCAAAATCTAACCATCTTTTAGCACTTTCTTCATCAGTGCTTTTTTCCTTAACAATTAGACTTTCCATCAAATCAAATTCTTCTCTTGATCCCATAACAATGTCACTTTGCTTTCCAACTATTGAATAATAAATAGCTATTTCATCTTTATTTTTCCAATTATATTCTCTATAATCTACATCAAAAATTACAACTGTATTATTCTTTTTGGCAAACTCTAATGCTTTTAATGCAGCTTCTCTAGATGGACTTTTAGCAAGTGCTGTTCCTGATATTACTATTGCCTTTGTATTTTTTATATATTCTTCATCTATCTCATTAACATCTAACTCTAAATCAGCTATTCCATTTCTATACATCAAAATACTGCTTTCTGTTGGACTTGCTATTTCTGTAAATGTAAGTCCCAAAGACTCGCCATTTTCTGCATACTTTATTTGTGAAGTATCTATTCCATCATTATCAAAGTAATCAACTACAAACTTTCCAAATTGATCCTTTGAAACCTTACCTATAAAGCCAACTTTTTTGCCAAGTCTTGAAAGCCCAACTGCTATATTAGCTGGTGATCCCCCTAAATATTTTTTGAAAGTCGTACTTTCTGAAAGTGGTCTATTTATATCTATTGGATTAAAATCAATTGCTACTCTTCCAATAGGAACTATCTCAAAGTTTCTATCTTTTTGGAATTTAATATATCCCATCTTTTAAAACCTCCTTGTTTAATATTTCCGTAATATTTAATGCAAACGTTATCTGATTCTATCTAAAATTACATTTGTTATGCTTTATTCTTACTACCAAAAATTTTTATATGTTTCTTTACATTCTCATATGCCCCTTGTATTTCAGTCTCATGTAAAGTAAAGTAATCATAGTCTTTTGAATTACTATTTAGATTTTTTACAGAATCTCTTACTTTATTAAAAGTAGCAGTTGCTATATTTATTTTTCTTATTCCCATAGTTGCACATTTTTTAAAGTCATCTTCTGATATTCCTGATCCACCATGTAATACTAATGGTATTTTTAAGTTATCATGTAGTTTTGTTAAAATATCAAATCTTAATTTAGGTTCACCTTTATAAACTCCATGAGAATTTCCTATTGCTACTGCAAGAGCATCTATTTCAGTCTCATTTATAAATTGCCTAGCCTCGTCTAAATCAGTAACTTTTATATTTATATCTTCACTACCGTCTTCACTACCGCCAACATGGCCAATTTCACCTTCAACAGCAGCTCCATAATCTCTAGCCAATTTTTCTACTAAGCTCGTTATCTTTATATTTTCTAAAAAATCTAGAGATGATCCATCTATCATTACTGAAGTAAACCCTAAGCTTAATGCTTTTTTTATATTATCTATTGTTAAGCCATGGTCAAAGTGAATAGCTACAGGTACTTTAGCTTTTTCTGCTGCTTTTATCATTGATGGCCCTATTATATCTAATGGTGAATGTTTTAATCTCACTTCTGCTATTTGTAATATAATTGGAGAATTTAATTCTTCTGCTGCTTTTATAGCACCAATTATCATTTCCATATTAGCTACACTAAAACTTCCAACTGCATAATTTTCATTGTCTGCTTTTAGTAATAGTTCATTCATACTTACTAATGGCATCTTCATCACCTCCAAAGTGATTTATAAACTTTAATAATATCATCATGTTTAACTGTTTTTAAAGTATTTTGAGGACTTCCACTTTCTAGTGCATCCTTAGCCATTTTATCTAAATTATTGAAAAACTTTTCTTTATCTATTCCATACTCTTTTAAAGTAGGTATCAATAATGTGTTACATAAATTATCTACTTCATCAACAAATTTTTTAGCAGCTATTTCATCAGTTTCATTATCATCTACTATATTGAGTACTCTTGCAATATCTGCAAATCTCTTATAAGCACCATCTAATGCAAAGTTAAAACATTCCTTTAATAACATAGCATTTGATATTCCATGAGGTACATGGAATAATGCTCCTATTGGTCTACTCATACCATGTACTATTGTTACTGATGAGTTATTAAAAGCGATTCCTGCTTCTAATGCTGCAATTGCCATTTGAGTTCTAGCTTCTTCATTCTTTCCGTCATTAAATGCTATTGGCAAATATTTAAATATCTTCTTTATTGCTGATAGTGCAAATGTGTCAGAAAGTGGTTGAGACTTTTTAGATGTATAAGCTTCTATAGCATGTGTTAATGCATCTAATCCTGTTGCAGCTGTTATTTTAGGTGGTGCTGTCATAGTAAATCTTGAATCTATAATTGCTAATGTTGGCATTAATGAACTTCCCTTTATTAACATCTTTACATCAGTTTTAGTATCAGAAATTATAGTAAACTTTGTTGCCTCAGATCCTGTTCCAGCAGTTGTTGGTATTGCAACTATTGGTGGTAATTTGTTTTCTATTTGTTTTCCCCTATAATCAGATATTTTGCCTTCATTATTTACCATCATTGCTATTGCTTTAGCTGAATCTATTGAACTTCCCCCTCCAACAGCTACTAAGTAATCACAATTTTCTTTTTTATATAAATCTACACCTCTGTCTATCATCACATCTGTTGGTTCACCATTTATTTCGTCATATATAAAATAATTAATTTTTTCTTTATCTAAAATATCAATTACAGCTTGTACATTACCTAACTTAACCATAATGTTATCTGTAACTATTAAAACTTTTCCACCAAATAATTTTAAATCTTCTACACTATCTTCTAATGAATTTTTCCCTGTTAAAATTTTATTTGGAATTATGAATTCATTTGACATTTTACCGTCTCCTTTCAGGTATCTTATGATTAACTTCTTGTTATCTTATGGTTATATTATAAGTACCTGTTTTCTGATTGTCAATATTTTCCTTGTATATTTTTTACTTTTTTTAAATTTTAAGGATATTTATGGTATAATGATGATAATGTCTTTTACTTTATAATTTCATAGTTTATAATTAATATTAGATTCCATATTTTTGAAATAAAATAAAAAGGGGGTATTTAGATGCGTTTAAAAAGACTTGATTTATTAGAAGAATTTATTTATAAACATAGAACCGTATCAATAGATAAACTTTGCGAAGAATTTAAGATGTCAAAAAATACAATTCGTAGAGATATAGATGCCTTAGTTGATAAAGGCGTAATAAAAAAAGTATATGGGGGCGTTACAGTAAATACTCAAAGTAATGAGCTGCTTCCATTTGAAGAAAGAACAATAAAAAATAACAGTGCTAAAATAGATATTGCTAAAAAAGCTGCTGAATTTATTGAAGATGGGGATTCTATATTCATAGATTCTGGTACTACCACATTAAATATAATTGATTATTTAAATGATAAAGATAATATAACGTTATTTACCAATAGTATTAATGTTATTTTAAAAGCAATTCCTCATGATAATATTGATATAATATGTTTATCTGGTAGGTTTAATAGAACTACTTTTTCTTTTACTGGGCTAACTTCTAGTGATGTCTTATCAACTTATAATATAAATAAATCTTTTATGGCTTGTACTGGAATTTCATTAGAAAATGGCCTTACTCACACCTCACCTAATGAATTTAAAATAAAGAAAGTAGCTGTTTCTAAAAGTCATAAAACATTTTTACTTGCAGATAGTTCAAAATTTAATATAGTCTCTTTAATGACCTTTTGTGATGTAAAAGATCTAGATTATCTAATTACAGATAAGTATCCTTCAGCCAAATATATTGATTATTTTAATAATTATAATGTTGAACTTATAGTTCCTAATTAAATTAAAGAATATTATTAGATATGGTTAATAAAAAATAACAAAAAATCACCTCGTTAAATATATTAAGCTTTTTATTTTTAGCTTGTATATATTTAACGAGGTTGAATTATTCTATTCTGTATATATTAATTTGTCATCTCATTATAGTTCTTTTATTAAATTAGCCATTTCAATTGCACCAACTGCACATTCATAGCCTTTATTTCCTGCTTTAGTTCCGGCTCTTTCTATGGCTTGTTCTATATTATTTGTTGTAAGCACTCCAAACATTACTGGTTTTCCAGTTTCTAATGATACATTTGCAATTCCTTTAGAAACTTCTGAACAAACATAATCGTAATGTGATGTTGATCCTTTTATTACTGCACCTAAACATATAACTGCATCGTATTTAGGACTTTTTGCCATTTTCTTTGCTATTAATGGCATTTCAAATGCTCCTGGTACCCAAGCTACGTCTATATCTTCTACATTTACTCCATGTCTCTTAAGTCCATCTATAGCTCCATCCAAAAGCTTACTACCTATAAATTCATTGAATCTTCCTACTATTATTCCAACTTTTAATCCTTCTGCAACTAATTGTCCTTCAAAAATATTCATTATTAATTCCTCCTAATTTTTTACTTTTTTAATTACTTCGCCCACTTTACTTATGCATATATCAACGCTCTGCTAAAACATAGCCTAATAATTATATATTTAATAAATGATTCATTTTTTCTTTTTTAATCTTTAAATAAAATTCATCATTTTTGTTTAATGGCATTTCTATAGAAATTCTTTTTACTACATCAATATCATTTTCTCTAAGTCCATCTATTTTTTCCGGGTTATTTGTTATTAATTTAATTCTATTTATCCCTAAGTTTTTTAACATATCTGCACTAGATTTATATTCTCTTAAATCTGGTGCAAATCCTAAAGCTAAGTTAGCTTCAACTGTATCTAATCCTTCATCTTGAAGTGAATATGCTTTTAATTTGTTTAAAAGACCAATACCTCTTCCTTCTTGTTTCATATACAGTAAAATACCTCTTCCTTCTTGTGCGATCATTTTCATAGCTGCATCATATTGTTCTCCACAATCACATTTTTTTGATCCTAAACTATCCCCGGTTAAGCATTCTGAATGAACTCTAACAAGTACTGGTTCTTCTCCTGAAATATCTCCCTTTATTAAAGCTAAATGACATTTTTCACTATCATTTTCTTTAAATCCTATAACCTTAAAGTCTCCATATTTTGTTGGAAGTTTTGCTTCCACTTCTTTAGTAACACTTCTTTCATTTCTTAGTCTATATCTTATTAATTCTTCTATAGTTAATATTTTCAAATCATGTTCCTTAGCAAATTTTATTAAATCATCTCTTCTTGCCATACTTCCATCATCTTTTATTATTTCACATATTGCAGCAGCTCCTTTAAAGCCTGCAATTTTCGCTAAATCTACTGAAGCTTCTGTATGTCCTGTTCTTTCTAATACACCTTTTTTCTTTGCTATAAGAGGAAATACATGTCCAGGTCTTCTAAAGTCCTGTGGTCTTTCACTTTGTACTAACATTTTTATAGTGTCAGATCTTTCGAATGCTGAAATTCCAGTAGTTGTATCTATGTAGTCAACAGCTACTGTAAATGCTGTTTCATGATTGTCTGTATTTTTTTCAACCATAGGATTTAATCCTAATTTTAATGCTATTTCTTCTTCTACAGGTGCACACAACAGTCCTCTTGCATATTTAATCATAAAATTCACATTTTCAGGAGTTGCTTTCTCTGCTGGAATAACTAAATCACCTTCATTTTCTCTTCCCTCATCATCAACAATAATAATCATTTTTCCATTTCTTATATCTTTTACACATTCTTCAACAGTACTAAATTTCATCTTCTCTCACCTCATACATAATTTTATTTTAGGATTTGTTTTAAAGTTTTAAATATGTATTGATATCTGCAATAGGCAAAATGGCGTTGTAATTGGACTTTGAGAATTCTTAATGAGTATTGTCACATTTACTGCTTGTCTCAATTTTATATTGGGAGCAAGCTAAAATGGGACTATAGTCATTTTAGTAT
>NZ_JAVJAN010000033.1:0-45663 GCF_031344075.1 Clostridium aquiflavi | reverse complement strand
AATGCTTCAGGAGCTATGTTAACTGGATGGCAAAACGTTAATGGTACTTGGTACTTTATGCAAGGATCAGGAGCAATGAAAACTGGTTGGATTAATGACAACGGAACTTGGTACTACACTAACGCTTCAGGTGCTATGCAAACTGGATGGTTAAATGACAATGGTACTTGGTACTACTTAGATGGTTCAGGAAAAATGCTTTCAAACACAACTGTTAATGGTTATGTTTTAGGAGCTAACGGAGCTTGGATCAGATAATTTAAATTAAGCTTTTTATCATATTTAAATTTTATATATTAGGTACTCCCCATGTGGGAGTACCTTTTTTGTCCAAGCTGGTGACTGTCACCAGCTTGTTCTATTTTAAGCTTTCAACTAAAGGAATTATCATATATAATCATGATATGGGTATAATAAATAATATTAAAGAAAAGGAGAATTAAATTTGGAGATTCAATTAAATAAAGCTATTGAAATATTGAAAAGAGAATTTAATCCTACAATTATATATTTATTTGGTTCAGCTGCTAAAAACAATCTTAGGGAAGATAGTGATATTGATATTGCATTTTTAAGTGAAAATAGCACTGACGAATATAAATGTTTTATGGTATCTCAAGAGCTTGCAGATGTATTTAAAAGAGAAGTGGATTTAATAGATTTAAATTTATCTTCAACTGTTTTTAAAGCTCAAGTTATAGGTAATGGAAAAGTAATATATTGTAACGACAATACGAAAAGAATGTATTTTGAGATGAGATCATTTAAAGAATATGCAATTTTAAATGAAGAAAGAGAAGTTGTAATAAATAAAATGAGAGAGGAGATAGATAAATATGGGCAATGATGTAATTGTAAATAAAATTGAGACTATAAATAGATGCTTAAATAGAATACATGAAGTTTATGATAATGATCCTAGTAATTTAGATGATTATACTAAACAAGACTCCATAATTTTAAATATACAAAGAGCTTGTGAAGCTACAATTGATTTAGCAATGCATATTGTAGCTGAAAAACATTTAGGTATTCCACAAAATAGTAGGGATGCTTTTGAGGTACTTAATGCAAATAAAATATTAGATGATGAATTAACTAAAAAGATGAAATCAATGGTGGGATTTAGAAACATAGCTGTACATGATTATAAAGCTGTGAGCATGAAAATTGTTCAAGCTATAATAGAAAATCATTTAGAAGACTTTAAAGAATATGTTTATTATATAAATAAATTAATATAGGTAAAGTAATGTTTAAAAGTGAAGAGTAAAAATCCAGAGAATTGAATTGCCAACTGTCAAGGAGATAGGGCAAATAATAACTCTGGATTTTTTGTTTTAAGTATATTTCAAAATTATATAAATTTATTTAGTTTTCTTTTTTATTTAAATAATTTAATGCAACTCCAACACCAAGTATTATCCAAAACATTGGTGCAACACTGACTACTGAATCATTAAACATTCCTGCAAAAAGGTATCCTACAATTCCAAGGCAAGTTACTCCACCTAGTATTTGAGATTCACTGTATTCTTTCTTTAATGCATATAATTTAATACTATCTACAACATAGATTATCATTATACCTAAGAATGCAATTAAAGCTATTAAACCGTTGTTTATTGCAATTTGTAAATATAAATTATGTGGCTTATCTACAATCATGTTAGGAGTATTATAAGCGTAGTATTTACCCATTAAATCATTTTGTGGAAATACATAAGCAAATGTGTCTGGTCCAGTACCTAATAATAAAGTTTCTTTAACTAAAGGAATTGATCTTGACCAGATATATCCCCTTGCAGAACCTAATTTTTCTTTTCCTTTAAATCCAAAAGTATCAGGATATTCCACGTCTATAAATCTCATTCCGTTTGAATCTCTTAAATGAATGCTGTTGTCTTCTTTTAATTTAAACATAAATGTTGGATTATCATTAACTTGTAACATGAATAAATCTGCTTTACTAGAAGATTTACTTGATTTACCAAATCTAAATGAAATATTACTAAAGTTTTCATTAGAAGTTTTATAAACTCCATCTACAATATCAAATTGAATAGATTCATTACTAGAATTTCTAAATATATAATTTCCATCTTCATAAGATATCTTTAAAATATCATTTGGAACAGTTATTTCTACATTTTTATCAACATGTTTGATATCACTTATAGGGGTATTTGTCCTATAATCTACATTACTTGTGTTATCAAATACGCTGAATATATCAGAAACTAGAGAAGGAACTCTTTCAAAAAGTTGACCTTTAGTAGCAACGTTACCTCCAACAGCTAAAACAGCAATGCAAGCTAAAGTTATTACAAGAGGTTTCCAGCTTTTAAATATTACTTTTCCAAAGATTATAAGTCCAAAAATTATAGCTACAGATATACCAATTATACCAGCACGAGATGTACTACCAAATAATAACCATACAGAAAGTAATGAGAATACTCCTAAAACAATCTTATTAATTACTTTCTTTTCAAATATAGTTAAAGAAAATAATATTGGTAATACAAGGCCTATAAAGCTACCAACATAATTGTAATGATAAAAAGTACCATAAAGTTTTCCTTTTTCATATAGTAAGCCTAAGCCTTTTTCACCAATGTTGTATTCACTAGGAACAACTAATGCAATACCTAATTTACTATTAATTAAATCATTACCTATGTATTGAAAAATCCCTAAAAATGAATTAATTAAAACTACAATTAATATAGGTATTACCATGTACTTATAACAATGTGTACTCTTAAATGCATAAATGGAATAAACAAAAATAATCATGTAACATGCAATAGTAATAAATCCTTCAGCTCTATCATAAAATCCAAAGAAAGAAACTTGTTTATACGATGAAAACATCGCTGAAAGGAAAGTACAAATTAAAAACACACCAGTACAAATTAAAATTGCAGTAGTAGTTTTATCTCTTTTTTCAAATAATTTTTTAAATAAACATAAAGCAAATATAAAAAGTATTACAGAAAAAATAGCTAACCAAAGAGCCTTATTTTGTGAAAAGAAATCGGCTTGATTTTCAACTGCATATAAATTTATACCGGCATCATCAAGATCAACCATCTTTAATCTTACAATAAGAGGTATTATAGTTAATATAAATGTAATAGGTAAGAAAAATCCAATGGACTTTTTCTTTAAATTGTCTTCAATTCTTTCAAGAAGATACATATTTAACACTCCTAAAATATTATTTTAAAAATCTTTGTTAGATTAAGTTATATTATATCATTGTAAAGATATATGGTGCAAGAAATGAGAGGTTTATAAGTTTGTGTTAATGAGTATAGAGATTTTATTATAATTTATTGACTAAAAGTAGATACAATGTATATACTAATAATAAAGGAGTTGATATTTATGTATGCTAATATTCAACGTTGGGGAAATAGTAATGCTCTTAGGTTACCAAAAGCAATTTTAGAAAGTGCATTTTTAAAGGAAAATGATAGAGTTGAAGTTATTGCAAGTGAAGATCAAATCATTATAAAAAAAGTGAAAACTATAAAGCATAAAACTTTAGCAGAAAGATTGAAAAATTTTAATAGCGAATATGAAGCAGAAGAATGGGATACAGGAAAAATAGCAGGCAGGGAGATTTGGTAATGCAATATAATCCAAAACAAGGAGATATTATTTTTTTAACATTTGATCCACAAGTAGGTCATGAACAAAGAGGAAGACGCCCAGCTATTGTTGTTAGTAATAATACTTTTAATAGTTTTACAAGTATAGCTGTTGTTTGTCCCATTACTAATACAAATAGATATATACCAATTCATGTACCCTTAGATGAGAGAACTAAAACTACAGGTGTTGTAATGTGTGATCAAGTTAAATCATTAGATATAAAAATGAGAAATGCAGAGTTTGTAGAAAGAGTGCCACAAGATATTTTGGCAGAAGTTATTGATATAATAATTGGATTTGTTGAATTTGAATAAGTATTACAACTTCATTGCACCTATGCATATATAAAGATAAATTTAAAACGAGTCTAAAAAATAAGCATGTCCTGCACAATTAAGTTAGTTGTATAGGTCATGCTTTAAATTTATATATTTATGTTATTGTGATTTATATTTTCTGATTGTTCAATTATTGATTTATTTTTTATTACTAGCTTTTCATTATTTTTAAAGCCTTTAAATGCTGTTTTGAATAGTATTGATATATCTAATAGTATGTCCCAATTTTCAATGTAGTGTATATCATATTCTATTCTTTTTTTTATAGAAGTATCCCCTCTAAAGCCATTAACTTGAGCTAATCCAGTTATTCCTGGTTTTACCTGATGCTTTACCATGTAAAGGGGTATTTCATTTTTAAATTCATCAACAAAATGAGGAATTTCAGGTCTTGGACCGACTAAACTCATATCGCCTTTTAGTACATTAAAGAATTGTGGTAATTCATCAATAGAAAACTTACGAATAAAAGATCCGAATCTAGTTTTTCTAGGGTCGTTATTTGTACTCCAACCACTTTGTTCTTCAGAATTAACCTTCATTGATCTAAACTTATACATTGTAAAGGTATTTTTGTTTAAACCAACACGATGCTGTCTAAATATGATAGGTCCTTTAGAAGTACATTTTATTACTAATGCAGTAACTATCATTATAGGGCTTGTCAATATAATTAAAATAAGAGAACCAATTATATCTATAGTTCTTTTCATAAATGCATTACCGAAGTTATCAAGAGGTATTCTTCTGACATTAATAAGAGGAATGCTACCTAGTTGATCTATATAAGGCTTACTAGGGATATACTTATAACAAAATGGTATAATTGAAATCTTTGTACCTGTTTTTTCACAAGCAGAAACTATATTTTCTAAATATTTTGCATCTTCAATATCAAGGGCACAAACAACTTCATCGGCATTGTATTTGTTTAAAACTTTAAATAAATCATTATAATTTCCAAGTTTTTTTCCTTCAAAGTTAGAAGAATTGGCTACATATCCAGAATAACTATAACCAAAGCTCTTATTTTCATTAATTACTGTTAAGTATTCATTAGCAACTTCTCCAGCACCAATAATTATTACATGCTTTAAATTTATTCCATTAGAACGCATTTTGGATAATGTTTTTCTTAAAACAAATCTTTTAGATGTAATTAAAGTTATATTAACAAAATAAAATGTTACAATAACCCATCGAGATATATCAACTAATCTAAAAATATATAAAAGTGATAATAAAATTGCTGTTAATATAGTGTTAGCCTTTATTATTTGAAAAAATTCTTTTTTAAAAGCAGTTGTTCTAAATGAATGATATAAATTAAAAAAGTTATATAATATTAAATTTATTGGAACAATAATTAAAGTAAATTGAATATATTTAATTAATTTTATATAGTTAGTTTCGGGTGAAAATATGTAAAAACGAATAAAATAAGCTAAAGTCATTGATATAAATAAAATTAAAATATCAGAGAAAGCATTAATTTTATTCAACAAATTTTGATTTTCTTTTATCATTAACATCTTCCTTTTCATGAATTTATATATTAAAAAGCTTGTCTGTTTATATATGAGAAATAATAGAGAAAAATGTTTATTAATTGTGTATTTTAGCACTATTATTTTATATGCTTTTATATAACTTGATAATATCATTGTATGTATAAATTTGCAATGTAGATGAAACTTATGTTATGTAAGATATAACAACCGTAAATAAATGTAAACTACATTTATTTATTTGGCCATTTATGTTAAAATAATAAGAAGAATGTTTAAAATTAAAAAATAAAAAAGAAATGAGGATTTTTATGAAGGGTATAATACTTGCAGGTGGAAGTGGGACAAGACTTTATCCACTAACAATGGTTACATCAAAACAACTTTTGCCGGTATATGACAAACCGATGATTTATTATCCGCTATCAACTTTAATGTTAGCAGGAATTAAAGATATATTAATAATATCAACTCCAAATGATTTACCTAATTTTGAAATGCTATTAGGGGACGGTTCAAGATATGGAATAAATTTATCTTATAAAGTTCAGCCATCTCCAGATGGTTTAGCTCAAGCTTTTACATTAGGAGAAGAATTTATAGGAAATGATAGTTGTGCAATGATACTTGGAGATAATATATTCCATGGAAATGGTTTAACAGCACATTTAAAAAGAGCAGCTCAAAATGAAGGACGTGCAACAGTCTTTGGATATTATGTAGATGATCCAGAACGTTTTGGAGTAGTAGAATTTGATGATAAAGGAAAAGCTATATCATTAGAAGAAAAACCAGAAAATCCAAAATCTAATTATGCAGTTACAGGACTTTATTTTTATGATAATAAAGTATGTAAATATGCTAAAAACTTAAAGCCATCAGCTAGAGGTGAATTAGAAATTACAGATTTGAATAGAATATATCTTGAACAAGGTAAACTTGATGTAATAACACTTGGAAGAGGTTATGGATGGCTTGATACAGGAACTGTTGATAGTTTAACGGAGGCAACTGAATATGTAAAAGTAATTGAAACTAGACAAGGACTTAAGATTGCATGTTTAGAAGAAATTTCATATAAAAATGGTTGGATAGATAAAAAAACTTTACTTAAAAGTGCAGAGCAATATGGAAAAAGCCCATATGGTGAACATCTAAAAAATGTAGCAGAAGGAAAAATTATATATTAATTGACAGTTGACAGAGGACAATTGACAATGAAGGACAAAACTACTAAGTAGTTTTTTGACTGTATATATTGCATTAAATTTGTTTTTACAAATTCATATGCTAATTTAGAATTGTTAATTGTATAAGTGTCAAGACTCATAATATCTGAGATTTAGGAGGGTATTATGAAGCAAAATATAATAGTTGATAAATCTTTTAGGTTTGCATTGAAAATAATAGAAATTTATCAGTATTTAGTTAATAATAAAAAAGGATTTGTATTATCAAAGCAATTACTTCGTTCAGGAACAAGTATAGGTGCAAATGTAAAAGAATCTATAAATGCAATTAGTAAGGCAGATTTTAGAAATAAAATGAGTATCGCATTGAAAGAAGCAGATGAAACAGAATATTGGATAGAATTGCTGCTACGAAGTAATATACTTTGTAAAAATGAAATAAAGTTTTTGCTCAGAGACTGTAAAGAAATATGTAGAATATTAAACAGTATAGTTAGAAATAGTAGTAATTGACAATGGAAAATGGGTAAATAATTGACAATTGATAGGGGACAATTGACAATTGAGGATGAAAAGCCTGTGGCTTTTCTTAAAAAATGTATTTTCAGAAATTCCGTTAGGAATTTCATCTCAAATTGTCAACCGTCAATTGTACATTGTCAATTGTAAAGAGAGGTGTTTTAAAATAATGAATATAATTAAAACTAAATTAGAAGGTGTTTATATAGTAGAACCGCAAGTTTTGGGAGATGAAAGAGGTTGGTTCATGGAAACCTACTCAAAAATCAAAACGCCAGAAATAGATTGTGATTTTATACAAGATAATCAATCATATTCAAAAGAAAAAGGAATTCTTAGAGGAATTCATTTTCAAAATGGAGAACATGCACAGGCTAAATTAGTAAGATGCGTAAGGGGAGCTGTATTAGATGTAGCTGTGGACCTAAGAAAAAATTCTCCTACATACAAAGAATGGGTAGCTGTAGAACTTTCAGCAGAAAATAAAAAACAATTATTTATACCCAGAGGATTTGGACATGGATTTGTAACTTTAACAGATGATGTTGAATTTGTATATAAAACAGATAATTATTATAATCATGAGAGTGATAGAAGTATCAGATTTGATGATTCAGAAATAGGAGTAGATTGGGGAATAGAAAATCCTATTCTTTCAGAAAAAGATAAAAAAGCACCACTTTTACAAGAGAGCGATTGTACTTTTTAATGATATTATAATTATTAGTAATATCTGTGCATATTACTAATAATAAATTCAGACAGATAGATTTTGTTGAATTTATTATAGAGTTTTAGATAAATGGTTAGAGGAGATAAATATATGAAAATAGTAGTAACTGGTGGAGCAGGATTTATTGGTGGAAATTTTGTTCATTATATGCTTAATAAATATAAAGACTATAAAATAATTTGTGTTGATGCTTTAACTTATGCTGGAAATATGGAAACATTAGAAAGTGTTAAAGATAGTAAAAACTTTAGTTTTCATAAAATAGATATAGCAGATAGAAAAGCTGTATATGATATGTTTAAAAAAGAAAACCCAGATATAGTGGTTAATTTTGCAGCAGAAAGTCATGTGGATAGATCAATAGAAAATCCAGAAATATTTTTAAAAACTAATATTATGGGAACAGCAGTACTTATGGATGCTTGTATAAAATATGGAATAAAAAGATATCATCAAGTATCAACAGATGAAGTATATGGGGATTTACCAATTGACAGACCAGATTTATTCTTTACAGAAGAAACACCAATACATACATCAAGCCCATATTCTTCAAGTAAAGCATCAGCAGACCTTTTAGTTGGAGCATATAATAGAACTTATGGACTACCAACTACAATTTCAAGATGTTCTAATAACTATGGACCATACCATTTTCCAGAAAAATTAATTCCATTAATGATAGCAAATGCTTTAAATGACAAGGAACTCCCTGTATATGGAAGTGGGGAGAATGTTAGAGATTGGCTATATGTAGAAGATCATTGCAGAGCTATTGATTTAATAATTCATAATGGAACAGTAGGAGAAGTTTACAATATAGGTGGACATAATGAAAGAACTAATCTAGATGTAGTTAAAACAATTATTCATGAACTTGGAAAGAAAGAAGATTTAATAAAATTTGTAGGAGATAGAAAAGGTCATGACATGAGATATGCTATTGATCCAACTAAGATCCACAATGAATTGGGTTGGCTTCCTACAACTACCTTTGATGAAGGAATAAAAAAGACTATAGAATGGTACTTAGATAATAGACAATGGTGGGAGAATATTATTAGTGGAGAATATGCAAACTACTATGAGAAAATGTACACAGATAGATAAAGCTCGAAGCACAACCAAGAACTATTCACAGATAGATAAACCATTAGTAAGTATATTATTAGCTGTTTATAAACCAAATCAAAATTGGCTTATAGAACAGCTAGTTTCTTTGAATAATCAAAGTTATGATAAATTAGAACTACTTATTTATGATGATGGTCCTGAATTTCCCGTTGATGAGGATTTATTTAAAAAGCATATCACAAATTTTTCATATACTTTAATACGAGGTAAAAAAAATCAAGGTTCCAATAAGGCTTTTGAAGAACTTACAAAGTTAGGAAATGGAGAATTCTTTGCTTATTGTGATCAAGATGATATTTGGGAAGAAAATAAAATATCTTTAATGGTTAAAAAACTATTAGATAAAGAGGTTACACTTGTATGTAGTGATCTTTCTATAATTGATGAAAATGATAAAAAAATAGCTAATAGTTTAACAGATATAAGAAAAAGAATTATATATAAAAGTGGTTATAACTTAGCTAAAGACTTGTTAATGGTTAACTTTGTAACAGGATGTGCAATGATGGCTAAAAAAGATATTGCTAAAAAAGCTATACCATTTGAAACAACATTAATTCATGATCAATGGATTGCAATTATAGCGGCTATAAATGGAAAGATAGAGTGTATAAATAAACCACTAGTTAGATATAGACAGCATAGTTTTAATCAAACAGGAATATTAACAGGTGTTTATGATAAACAAACATATTATAAAATGAGAATAGATGCTTTTTTAAAACGTTATAAGTCATTACAAAAAAGATTAGCATATAGAGATGAATTATTAGAGTATATAAGTGATTGTTTAAAATGGATTGAATCAAGAAAGCGATATTCTACTAAACCATCACTTGAAGAGTTAAATATAATGATAAAATATAGAAAATTTCACAAAATTTCTATATTAGTAGAAACCTTTTTACCGTTCATACCTAATAATATATTTAAATATATTATTAAGATGACTAAAAAGGGGTTATTATAGAGGAGGAAAAGTATGATTTTAGTTACTGGAGTAAATGGTCAATTAGGATACGATGTAATAAAAGAATTAAATAAAAGAAATATTGAATGCTTAGGAATAGATATAAAAGATTTAGATATAACAGATGATAAAGCTGTTAATGAATATATTTTAAATTTAAAACCAGAATGTCTTATACATTGTGCTGCATATACAGCTGTTGATAGGGCAGAAGATGAAGAAGAAATTTGTACTAAAGTGAATGTATATGGAACAGAAAATATAGCCAAGGTATGTAAAAAAATAGATGCACAGATGGTTTACATATCTACTGATTATGTATTTGATGGATTAGGAAATAAGCCGTTTGATGTAGATGGAAATATAAATCCATTATCAGTTTACGGAAAAACTAAATATCAAGGTGAACTAAAAGTAAAAGCGATTTTAGATAAGTATTTTATAGTTAGAATTTCATGGGTATTTGGTATTAACGGGAATAACTTTATTAAAACAATGCTTAAATTGGGAGCAGAAAAAGAAAGTTTAAATGTAGTCTGTGATCAAATAGGCAGTCCTACGTATACAGCTGATTTAGCATCACTTTTATGTGATATGGTAGTTTCACAAAAGTATGGAGTTTATCATGCAACTAATGAAGGAACATGTTCTTGGGCAGAATTTGCAGAAGAAATCATGAAAATGGCAGGATTTAATTGTAAAATTAATCCTATTCCAACAAGTGAATATCCAACAAAGGCAGTTAGACCTTTAAACTCTAGACTTTCTAAAAAGAGTCTTGTGGATGATGGATTTAATCTGTTGCCTAGGTGGGAAGATGCACTTAATAGATATTTAGAAGAAATAAATTATAGTAAAATGTAGAAAGAGATAAAAATATGAATAAGAATAGATTTATAAAATTAATATTATTAATTGCAATGCTATTAATATCTAATGTTTTAATACTTAAATATTGTAACTTATCAAATAAAAATATTATTGTAAGTTATAATTTAATATCTGATAAACAAAATGAATATCAGTTGTTTTATGGAATTGATACTGATTGGAGTGAAGAAAAATCACAGCGAATAAATTACAATAATATTAATGAACAAAAAAAATTGAAATTTACAATACCAAAAGATTCGATATATATTAGATTTGATTTTGGAAATCAATTATCGAATATTAAAATTTCGGATATTAAATTAACTAATTTTGTTTGTAATAAAGAAATTAGTATTGAAGATTTGATGTCTTCACAAAATATAAACCAGATTTCAAATTATAAAATAGAAGATGGCTTTGTTACTTTTCAAACAGTTGGTGATGATCCTAATGTACAATATAAATTAGATTCTAGTATTATAAATTCGTTAAATAAGAACTTTAATGTTATGAATATGGGATTAAAATTCTTTATATGCATTATTATAGATTTATTAATATTAATAGTTATTAAAAAATCTAAAATTATTAAGTCACTAATATCAGAAATAAACAATAATAGAACTCTTATATGGAATTTATCAAAGAATGATTTTAAAACTAAATATGCAGGTTCGTATCTTGGAATAACTTGGGCATTTGTACAACCAATAGTTACTATTTTAGTATATTGGTTTGTTTTTCAATTTGGTCTTAAAGCAGGATCACCAATGGAAAATGTACCTTTTATAGTGTGGTTTGTATCGGGTGTGATTCCATGGTTTTTCTTTCAAGAAGCCTTACTTAATTCAACGAATTGTATGATAGAATATAGTTATTTAGTTAAAAAAGTTGTTTTTAAAATAAGTATACTACCCATAGTAAAAATAATATCAGCACTGTTCGTACACTTGGTATTTCTAGGATTTTTATTTATTGTAGCAGGAATTTATAAATTTTATCCAACCCAATATAGTATTCAGCTTATTTATTATTCTTTTTGTACATTTTGCTTAACACTTGCACTTTCCTATGCAACAAGTGCAATGATAATATTTTTTAAAGATTTAGGTCAATTAATTAATATTTTTCTGCAAGTTGGAATGTGGATGACACCAATTATGTGGAGCTATACCATAATACCTGCAAAACTTCAATGGATAGTAAAATTAAATCCAATGTATTATATAGTAGAGGGATATAGAGATACTTTTATAAATAAAGTGTGGTTTTTTGAGAGATATTTCCAAACGGTGAATTTTTGGAGTGTAACATTACTGTTATTTGTAATTGGCGCAGTTATATTTAAGAAACTTAAACCACATTTTGCAGATGTACTGTAATTTAGGAGGCACAAATGTCAGATATAGCAATTAAAATAGAAAATTTAAGTAAAGTCTATAAGTTATATGATAAACCTATAGATAGAATGAAGGAAGCTTTAAGCTTAACAAAAAAGAAATATAGCAGAAATCATTATGCATTAAATAATATATCTTTTGAGGTAAAAAAAGGTGAAACAGTTGGAATAATTGGATCAAATGGATCAGGTAAATCTACTTTGCTAAAAATAATAACAGGAGTACTTAGCCTATCAAGTGGAAATTTGCAAGTAAATGGGAAAATATCAGCATTATTAGAATTAGGTGCAGGTTTTAATCCAGAATATACTGGAATCCAGAATGTATACCTTAATGGAACTATGATGGGATATACTAAAGAGCAAATGGATGAAAGAGTTAAGCCAATAATGGATTTTGCTGATATAGGAGAATTTATATATCAGCCTGTAAAAACATATTCATCAGGTATGTTTGCAAGATTAGCATTTGCAGTAGCTATAAATATTGAACCCAAAATATTAATTGTTGATGAAGCATTAAGCGTAGGCGATGTATTTTTTCAAAATAAATGTTTTAAGAAATTTGACAAGTTACAAGAGGAAGGGACTACTATATTATTTGTATCTCATGACATTGGGAGTATCAGACAAATGTGTTCTCGGGTATTATGGATAGAAAAAGGAGAACAGATAGTTTTTGGGAATAAAGATGAGGTTTGCAAAAAATATATTAATAAACAATTTAAAGAATCAAATCAATTAAATGAAAAAGAAGTAGAGAAGGAACATTTAAAAGCAATAAACATTCCAGTTAAATCAAATATAAAAAAATTATACCCTAAAATAAAAGTTGACAAAAATAATATTTTAAGC
This sequence comes from Clostridium aquiflavi, assembly GCF_031344075.1. Taxonomy (NCBI): domain Bacteria; kingdom Bacillati; phylum Bacillota; class Clostridia; order Eubacteriales; family Clostridiaceae; genus Clostridium; species Clostridium aquiflavi. Next base: position 32,481 of record NZ_JAVJAN010000033.1, on the reverse strand, counting down.
GAAGATATTGAAATTATATCATGTTTCGTAAAAGATAAAGATAACAACATAGTAACTACATTAGAAGTATTAAATCAATACTCAGTATATATTGTATGTAAAGTTAAAGCTGTGTATATGGATAAAATAATAGTAGGTATTGTACTAGAAAATAGTAAGGGAATAAATTTATTAGCACTTAATACTTATATTAATAATCATGAAAAAGTATTAGAAATATCACAAGGCGAAGTAATGGAAGTAAAATTTGATTTTCAGTTACCTAAAATTTTGAAAGGACAATATTTAATCAGTCCAGCGATTGCAAAAGGAAATCAAAAGGAAAATGTGATTCTTACTTGGTTACATGGGGCATTGGACATTACTATTTTGAATAATGGGTACAATACTTCATTAATGGAAATAGATTCAGATGTAAAAATAGAAAAATACAGTACTAACAATATAGAGTTATACTAGAAAATATTGAAAAAATAAAAAATTGTAAAGATAATTTGAATGTAAATTTTGTTTAAAAGTGATTAGGTATAAGATATTACATATTATTCTTGGAATTAAAGAAAAGTATTTTTGATAGTGATAAATAAGTATAATAAAGAGAAGGAGTAATTAATTAAATGGATTTTACAGGAGAAAGATTTGTACCTGATATAAAAATAAATAATCAAATTCAAGCAGAACATTATCATAGATATGAATCTATAAAAGACTTGGTAAAGAATAAAAAAGTTCTTGATGCAGCATGTGGTGAAGGATTTGGAACAAATATATTAGCTGAGTATTGTTCTGAAATAATTGGTATTGACATTTCGGAAGAAGCTATACGGAATGCAAATAAAAAATATAACAAACGAAATATTTCATTTTGTAAAGAATCAATAGAAAAACTTCCATTTGATAATGATGTATTTGATGTTGTTGTTTCTTTTGAGACAATCGAACATGTAAATGAAAAAATACAAAAATGTTTTTTAGAGGAGATTCATAGGGTTTTAAAAAAAGATGGGATAGTAATTATGTCAACACCTGACAAAGGAAATATGGATCGTAATGGGCATAATCATTTTCATGTAAAAGAATTTGATAAAAATGAGTTTGTACAATTTTTATCTAGTAAATTTAATACTATTGATTTACATGAACAATTTTATATAGGAAATTTATCAATAATTGATAATAAATCTAAAAAATTATTGCAAAATATTATTTATAATAATGATGACATAAGATCAAATTATTTAATAGCCTTGGGATATAAGGGTGAATATAACAATGAGTATGGAAATAGCATTTATATTGTACAAGATCAATCAAAAGAGACAGTTGATATACAAGTATTTTATGCATTAGGTTCAGAAAATTATAATGAAGAAGAAAGCATTATTATAAAAACACCTTTTACTTATGAGAAAATAGTAAAACATATACCAATTGATACTAATACTCCAATAGATAAATTTAGAATAGATCCTATCAGCATTCCAGCTGAGTTAGAGATTTATAATATACTTATAGAAGACAGTGAGGGAAGACAGTTAGACTTAACTTCATCTATTACTACAAATGCGTTTTACAATGAAGGTAATAAATATATGTTTATAACAGATGATCCTCAAATATATGTAGATTTAGGAGATTCTATAAAAATAAAGACTATTATTATAGAATATAAAATCTTAGAATATAAGTTAAATATACAAAATGTAGTTCAAAGTAGAGTAGAAACATTAAAGGAAAATATTAAAATAAAAGAAGAACAGTATAGAGATATAAGTAATTTAAAATTAGAAATAGAAAATAGGAATATAAAATTAGAAGAAGAAAAATTAGAAATAGAAAATAGGAATATAAAACTAGAAGAAGAAAAATTAGAAATAGAAAATAGGAATGTAAAACTAGAAGAAGAAAAATTAGAAATAGAAAATAAGAATATAGAACTAGAAGAAAAAAGTAAGAATTTAATTAAACAGAAAATAGATATTGAAAATACTATTACTTGGAGAATAAGAACAAGAATAAGAAAAATTTTAAAACTTGAAAAGTAATTTAATATCTATTATGTTGAAATAACAAGACATGGAGGAAAAGATGAAAGTAGACATTGTTATTCCTATATATAATGCATATGAATATACTGTTGAATGCGTTAATTCAGTAATAAGGCATACTAATGAAGAAGATTATAATTTAATACTAATAAATGATAAAAGTCCTGATAAGAGAGTAGGAGAGTATTTAGATAAATTAGGAAAAGAAAATCATGAAAATATATTAATTTCTCATAATGAAAAAAATATTGGTTTTGTTGGAACGGTAAATAAAGGAATGTCAATTAGTAAAAATGATATTGTTTTATTAAATAGTGATACAGAAGTTACAAGAAATTGGTTAAGTAAAATAAAAAATGTAGCATATTCAAATTGTAATATTGCTACAGTAACTCCATTAACAAATAGTGGTACTATTTGCTCAATTCCAATATTTTGCCAAGATAATCAAATACCAGAAAATTTTACAGTTGATGAATATGCTGATGTAATAGAGAAAATAAGTTTGAAAATATATCCATCAATACCAACTGCTGTTGGATTTTGCATGTATATTAAAAGAAGCGTTATTAATAAAATTGGACTGTTTGATGAAGAAACATTTGGACGAGGATATGGTGAGGAAAACGATTTTTGTTGTAAAGCATTAGAAAATGGGTATTATCACGTATTATGCGATGATACATTTATATATCATAAGGGAAGTGCATCATTTAGTGCTGATAAAAATGAATTAGTAAAAAAAAATTCGAAACTTTTATTTGAAAGATATCCTTACTATACTAAAATGATTGAAAAATTTATTTTGAAAAATCCATTAAAAGAAATACAGAACAATATAAAATTGCAAATAACTATTAGAAACAAAAAGAGAAATATTTTATATGTAGTTCACAATGATTTTTTAACAGGTGAGAATCATCCAATAGGGGGAACGGAATTTCATGTTAAGGATTTAGTTGATAATATTAAATTATTTAACTCTTATGTAATGATTGTTAAAGATAATACAATAAAAATTCATGCATTTATTGATGAACGGATTCTAAAATTTAGTTACCAGTTGTCAGATGTTATTGATACGTTTAATTTTAGTTCAAATAGTTATATAGAAAAATTAAATGAAATAATAGATTATTTCAACATAGATGTAGTGCATATACAACATTTAAAAACTCATACTTTTGATGTTGTAGATATTGCCAAAAAGAAAGATATTCCTGTATTTTTAACTATACATGATTTCTATCTTAATTGTCCTAATATAAATTTATTATATTTTAATAAAACATATTGCATAAATAATAGAAGCAAAGAAAATTGTATATCATGTATAAAAAATAATTACGGATACGATGGATATTTTTTAGGTGTTTGGAATGAAAAAGTTTATGAAATGTTAAAAAGAATAGATAAAATCTTTGCACCATCTAACGCTGCAAAGAAAATTTTTGAGCAATATTATATAGATAAATATGGTAAAATAGAATTTGAAATTAAAGTAATTGAACATGGAATTGATGAAAAAAAAGAATTAAAACGAAATTATTTGGACAATAAAGATGATAAATTTAAAATAGCATTTGTTGGTGGATTATCAAGAACTAAAGGAAGTAAGTTAATTCATGATATAATAAAAAATAATAAAAATAAAAATGTTGAGTGGCATTTATTTGGAAATATAGGGGACCAAAGATTAAATCTCCTAGATAAAAAGGAAGTAATAAAACATGGAAGGTATAATCGTAATGAGATAGAAAAGATATTAAATGAAAACAATATAAACTTAATCTGTATTTTTTCCATTTGCCCTGAAACATATTCATATACATTAAGTGAGTCAATTATAGCTAATATTCCAATATTAGTTACTGACATAGGAGCATTAGGAGAAAGAGTTGATAAATATGATATAGGTTGGAAAATTCGATATGATTCTACTTATAAAGAGGTATTAGAGAAAATTGAAGAAATAATTAAAAATAAAAATACTTATATAGAGAAATGTAGTAATATAAAGAATGTTAAATTACCTAATAAGCAAGAAATAGCCAAATATTATGAAGAATTTTATTTAGTTAAAGCAAAATCTAAGCTAAATCAGATTGATTCTATTGAAGTAAAAAATACATTACTAAATTATAGGATTAATAATATTGATGAATTTTCATCGAATTGTGAAAATAATGCTATAGTTATAAATGAATTAAATAGAAGTATAGATCAACTTCAAAATGAAGTGAGTTTAATGAAAGCTACACTTGGATGGAAGGTTATGGAGTATATTAGAAATACGATACCTGATTCGATAAAGCATATAGGAAAAAAAACAGTTTATTTTTTTTCAAGGTTTATGATTAAATAAAAAAGTAATATTTAGATGTTAATTGATACGTTGCACTAAGTATATGATTATAATTTTATTAAGAACTGTTATATGTTTTAAATAATAATTTTTTGTAAATATAGAGTTATAAAAGGATGAAAAAAATGAGTTATATTTTAAAAAAAAATAAAGTATTAAATTTAGTTATGGTTGCGATAATTTTCACAACATTTATTCAATTATTAGTTTCTGATAATAATATTAAAAAAAAAATAATTAATAATAAGAAATCTTCAATTTCATATAAAGTAGATGAATTTATAGAACAAGGATATACAAAAGATGAAGATGAATATACTACTATTAATAATGATTCATGGTTTTTAAAAACAGAGATCAATACATATGTTGATAATATTGAGTTAAATATATCTTCAGCTGAAAATATACCAATTTCTATATATTATACAACTAGCGAAGAAAATTTTAGTGAGCAACAAGTTATAAACAGAATATTAATAAAAAATGAAAGTAATGTAAAAATACCCGTAATGAAAAAAATAAAAACTATACGTCTTGATATTGGAGATGCAATAAATCAAAAATTTAAACTTGAAAGCATAAATTTCAATTTAAATAGTGGAATTAATAAATTAGATATTATATATTTTATAGTAACATTTATGTGTGTATTTATATTTGAATTATATATTATATTTTTAAGAAAAAAATATAATATTGATCATTTTCTTATGTCTGTAATTAGTATTTGTGTCTTATTGAAAATATTAACAATTAGTAAATATCAGATTAGTAATAGTATATTAGCATTAATATTATTTATATCATTGAATTTTCTATTTAAATATTCAATTAAGATGTCGACTAAAAGAATGATTATATGCAGTATTCCATTTGGGGTTTTATTATCAATATTTTTTGTTTTAGGTTATGAATTGAGTGATGACTATACTATTATATTTAATAATAATTTTCTCAATATTTCTTTTTTTGTTGTAGGATTATCATTTATTTTTATATTTCTAATAATAGCATTTTTATATAATTTACCTATGATATTACAAAAAATAAATAAAGTAAATTTAAAATCAATTAATAAATTTGTACTATATAATAAACGTGCTTTTTTGATAACATGGGCAATTATATTTATATGTTGGATTCCTAATTTATTGGCTTCATTTCCTGGAATATATACATTTGATGCAATAATGCAAGTCAACCAATTAAGAGGAGATAATGTGTTATCTACACATCATCCTATTTTACATACTTTATACATAGCTTCATGTATATTGGCTGGAGGAAAGTTATTTGGATCCTATACAATTGGAATGGCTATATACTCTTTATCTCAAATGCTGATTATGTCTTGTATTTTTGCCTATACATGTACATTTATATATAAGCAGAAAGTACCGAACTTGATTAAATATTTTTCAATATTATTTTTCTCTATATTACCATTAAATTCAATGTATTCAATAACTGCAACTAAAGATGTTATTTTTGCTGGTTTAATATTAATATTGTTCATATTTACAATTCAAATGTTTGAAAATCCAAAACTATTTTGTTCTTCGCTTAAATTACAGATTAGGTATATAATCATTGCAGTGTTAATGTGTTTGTTTAGAAATAATGGAATATATATAATATTTTTTGTTTGCCCATTCTTTTTTTTATATTTAAAAAAGAAAAATATAGTTATTATATTTAGTTGCATAATAACTATATATTTAGTAGTAAATGGTCCGATTATGAATGCCTTAAATATAAAAAAGGGAGATTTTAGAGAAGCATTAAGTGCACCTATTCAAATGTTAGCAAGGACAGTTAAAGATAATCAAGATGTTATTGATAATAAAGAACTAGAAATAATATATGAAATTCTTCCAGAGAATACTGCTAATATATATAATCCTATTTTATCTGATCCAGTAAAATCTAATTTTAATACTGATGTATTTAAAAAGGATATAAAAAAATATTTGAATGTTTGGATTAAAATAGGATTAAAATATCCACAAAGTTATATTAATGGTTTTTTATCAACTAATATGGGATTTTGGTATCCTGATAAATCTTATAAAGGATATTATATGGATTATGATATGTGGAATTTAGAAGGAGATTACATATTACTTACTAGAGAAAGTGCATTACCAATTTTGGATAAGATATATCAAAAAATAGCATATGGAGAGCTTCAGACTAAAATACCAATAATATCAATGTTGTTTTCTCCGGGTTTTTATTTTTGGTTTTTTGTATTTTCTCTGTTTATACAAATTTATAAAAAAAATTATAAATTATTAATATCGATGATTCTTTATATAGCGTTATGGGGAACATTAATATTATCTCCAGTAGCAATAATAAGATATGCATATCCATTAGTATGTATAGTGCCATTATTAATTTCAACTATTTTTGAGAAAGATTCTGGATTGATAGAAAATTAATATTAAAAAATATGAGGTGAGATAGAATGAGTAAATTTGATAAAATTGCGGTTTTAATACCATGTTATAATGAGAGTAAAACGATAGAAAAGGTAGTTAGAGATTTTAAAAATTCACTACCAGAAGCAACTATATATGTATATGACAATAATTCAACTGATAATACGGCAGAATTGGCTGAAAAATCAGGGGCGATAGTTAAGTATGAATATAAGCAAGGAAAAGGTCAAGTGATTCGTTCGATGTTTGCAGAGATTGATGCTGAATGTTATCTGATGATTGATGGTGATGATACATATCCTGCTGAAAATGCAAAGGAAATGATTGATATAATATTAAATAAGAAAGCAGATATGGTAATAGGAGATAGATTATCATCAACATATTTTAATGAAAATAAAAGACCTTTTCATAATATTGGGAATAAAACAGTTAGATTTCTGATTAATATATTATTTAAAAATAATATAAGAGACATTATGACTGGATATAGGGGATTCAGTTATGAGTTCGTAAAAACATTTCCAGTATTATCGAAGGGATTTGAAATTGAAACTGAAATGACTATTCATGCATTAGATAAAAACATGGGTGTAAAAAATGTAATTGTAACATATCGAGATAGACCAGAAGGTAGTGAATCAAAATTAAACACATATTCAGATGGAATAAAGGTAATAAGAACTATTACAAATTTATTTAAAAACTATAGACCTTTTTCGTTTTGTGCAACATTGGGAACAATTTTTTTATTAATGTCAATAGTGTTATTTGTACCAGTTTTTATAGAATATTTAAATACAGGATTAGTTCAAAGGTTTCCAACATTAATAGTTAGTGGTTTCTTAGGATTAGCATCAATTCATTCTTATTTTTCAGGAATAATACTAAATGTTATATCACATCATCAAAAACAAGAGTTTGAATTTAGGTTAAAGCAAGTAAAACAATATAAGAAAATGGAAAATAATGAGTAATGTATATTAAATTAAAGCATATGTTGTGGAGTTGAATAAATAATGTTAGAGTCATTGAAAAAAAATAGAAAAGGAATAGCTTTAATTATATTATCGTCAGTATTTGTTTGCATTGGACAATTATTGTGGAAAATTTCAAATACTGAAGGACTAATGTATATATTAATTGGTTTTTTATTTTATGGAATAGGTGCAGTATTTATGATTGTTGCTTATAGATTTGGAAGTTTATCTGTACTACAACCAATGTTGAGTTTAAATTATATATTTACAATAATTCTTGCAAAAACAGTGTTAAATGAATCATTAACATTAAGTAAAATAATATCAATTTTAATAATTATTATGGGAGTTATTTTAATAGGTGGTGGAGATGATTAAGATTATATGTTATATAACAATAATAATTATGACTATTTTCGGGGCTTTTGCAGGATTATTTTTGAAGAGAGCATCTTCATCAAAAAAACTAAAAGAATTAATACTAAATATTAATTTATATATTGGTGGAATCTTATATATAATTTCAGCACTTATGAATATATATGTATTAAAGTATTTAGATTACTCAATAACACTTCCTTTAACATCAATTACATATATTTGGACAATGATAATTTCGTATATTATTTTAAAAGAAAAGATTACATATAAGAAGATATTTGGAATTATATGTATATGTTCTGGTGCCATATTAATTACAATAAATTAAAAATACCAACTTCCATTGCAAGATCCTTCAGTATCACCATAAATGTCCCCAAATTTAAGATTATAAAGAACTAAAAAATCTTATGTTATATTCATATGTAAATTTGATTATTTTAGTAAAGGTCGTCATAAATATACTTTTGAAAATATATGTTTAGAAGATAAAAACATAAAATTAAAAAATGATATACAAAAGATAATTTTAAATACAAAAGGAACTTTAGTAATAAAGAATATACATGAAAAAGTAATAGATGTTAAAAAAGATAAGAATGTGGAGGTGGAATTTATGACTTTGTTAGAAAGAAATCGTGAAAAAATAGAAGAAGGAATGCAAAAAACAACAAAAAAACAGCAATTAATTTGTTGAAAATGGGAATGACAGAAGAAAAAATAACAATGCTAAAAAATGGTCAAGTACCTATATATGAACGGGGTCTTAAAGATTTAATGGATAAAAATGTAGCAGATGGAAGACTTGAATTTTCTACTGATATGAAAAAAACAACAGAAGAAAGTGAGGTAATATTTATAGCAGTAGGTATACCACCTAAAGATGATGGAAGTGCTGATTTAATGAAATAGTTACTCATTTACTATCATTTTAATTATACTTGATTACTTTGAATAATTATATGTACAAGATTAAAAAAATTATTTCTAGTAAGCAATTTTAATATTAATGTATATTTATAATGGGAATCTGTTAAGCTGATATGAAAAAACAGCTTGATTTTTCATAGAATTACTCGCTCTTTGAAAATTATATAAGTTTGAGCACTTTATTGCATGGCAAACAAGCCTGCAATAAAAGTGATTTTTGCAGGTTAATCAAAAGTATTAAGTTTAATTACGCTGCTGAAAACCAAGAGTTTTTATCTAAGCTATTGCTAGCGAAACCAGCAACTTCAGCTGGGGTATAGTTGTTTAATGATCCATGTGGTCTAATGAAATTATAGTGAAAGATAAATAAATATACTAAATTATTAGCTTTCTCAAAGGAATTAAAGCCTTTTTTAGCTTTATACCATGCTTTAAAAGTCTTATTAAATGATTCGATTAAGTTATTATTTGTATCACTAGACATAGGAGCTACTGGTATATGTTCGGTATTTGGCAATACCGTAGCGGCAGCTTGGTTGTATGAAGGTAATCTATCAGTTATAAAATAGGTTGGTTCTCCACAATTTTTAGCTTCATTGATAAGTGTATATGCCGAATCAGAGCTTCTAGATTTAGTTAGATGAAAAGCTAAAATAAATCTAGTTTCTGAATCAATAGCTAGCCATAGGTAATATTTTTCACCATTAATAAATACAACAGTTTCATCAGCGTGCCAATCGTCAGATTGTAAATCTAAACTATCTTTAAATTTATCGGCCTTTTGTTTGAAAAAAGGTGCAAATTTATTAGTCCAGCTTGCTATGGTTACATGAGAGACTTTAATACCGCAGTTCATCATTAAGAATTGTGAAATTGATCTTGTTGATGAATTATTTAGAAAGTATAAAGTTAATGCAGTCAGTATAACATGAAGTGGAAATCGCATTCCTTTCATAGAAAGGGAACCGGTAATTAACTCACTAGATGCATTATCAATATTAGTGGTATGATGTTTAACTATTATATGATTACATTTTTTATTATTGCATTTATAGCGATTGTAATGTTTGTAAGCGTGATGCAAGTACGTGCCTTTACCACACTTTGGACATCTAGGATAATTCATTTTAGGTAGTCCGTCACCGTCGCCTAAGGCGAACTGGCGCTTACACATTTTGCATTGATACTTTTGATTAGCCTGCTTATTCAAACCAAACTTATATAGTTTGTCAGAATGGCAGCGTGGACATTTTATATTAGTTTTGTTCATTGTTCTTCTCTCCTTTTTAAGGGGGTATTATTAAGTGTTGCAAACCTATTGTATTTCCTAAGGTTGAGAAGCGCAATGTTCATATAACTTAACAGATCGTATAATGGAATTGGGGGATATGCTAATGAGAGTAGCAATTGCAGTAAATGTAGATTGTAAAAATCAAAAAGGATATGATATTGTAACTGCTTATAAAGAAAAAACAGTATTGCAATTTGCAAAAAGAAAATCGACAGATGGTTTAAATGTAGGTGATATAGTATATTTGTGGTTAACAAAACCAATAAGTAATTTTATGTATAAATGTGAAGTTGTAGAAATAGATTCAAAGGAGATCATAGACGATACGAAGTATTATTATAATTGTGAACAAAGAAAACAAATTATAAATAAAGATAATGGTATCTATTCACTTAAATTAATTAATAAAATTGATGAAAAGCATAAAGATGAGGTTAATTTGAAGCAAATGAAAGCATTAAATCTTACAAAAATGAATCATGTACAATGCTGTTGCAAAGATAAGAATCACAAAGATATGTTTGATTATTTAGATGAAAAATTTAATTGTGCAGAACAGACTGATTGTGAAAAATAAACAATTATTTTTAAGTAAGATGAAACCTAAATATAAATTCAGTGGTAAGCTTAAAAAAACAACAAAGCTTACCACTATTTTTATTTTAATACACTAAAATTTAGGATATAATTAAGGTATTATTTAAAGTTGGAATATCAATAAACTATAAATACAAATGAAAGGATAAAATCAGTGATTATATCAATAATTTGCCCCATATACAACGGTCAAGATTACATAGAAAAACTAAACAAAAATTTATTAAGTCAAGAACGAGATTCCAATGAAGAATTAGAGATATTATATGTTTTAACTAGAAGCAAAGATAAAAGCGAAAATATATTAAAAGAATTGAAGTGCAAGTATTGGATAATAGAGCCAAAGGATTTTTCTCATAGCAAAACTAGAGAAATGATGTCTAGTAAAGCTAGTGGGGATATAATAGTTTTTATATCTCAAGATGTAAAGATGAAGAATAAATTATGGCTTAAGAATTTAGTTGCTCCTATAATAAATGGAGAATGTGAAGCTAGTTTTAGCAGACAAATTTGTGAGAATAATAGTATAGAAAAGTATACTAGGGAAAAAAACTATCCTGAAGAATCTAGGATAGTATCTAAAGATGATATAGAGAAATATCGATTATTAACATTTTTTTATTCAGATGCATCATCAGCAGTAAGTACTAAAGTTTATAGAGATCTTAATGCTTATGATGGAAAAAATATAATAATAAATGAAGATATGTATTTTGCACATAAATTAATACATGCTGGATATAGAATTAAGTATTGTGCAGATTCAGAAGTTTATCATTCTCATAATTTTACATTTAAACAACTTTATAATAGGTATTATGATACAGGGGTATTCTTTAAGGAAAATTCTTATTTAATGAAGTATAAAGGAAATGAAAGTGGATTTACATTAGCTAAATATGTTTTAAAAAGAGCTTTGGAAGACAGAAATATAAAAGTTATATTTAGTTTATTACCTAACTTTGGAGTAAGATATATTGCCATAAAGTTAGGACAAAAATGATTATTTAGCTATTAGATATAAAATTAAAAAATATTTTAGGATTATCTATAGAAAAGATTAAATATGTTGATGGTTATAGCAAATAGGATTTAACAGTCTTATCTGTTTTTTGTTTTAAGTCAATAAATATGACATAAGAGTAGAAATACAATTAATAAATAAGTATAATATGATTAAGAGAATAATATTTCACATTAAAATTAGTGAGGTGGGAATATGCTGATTAAAAAATCTACAATGAATCGTAAACTACAACTAATAGTACTAGAACTTTCAAAAAAGTTAAATAAATCTGAAATTGAAACATTAGAATTATTTTATTCAACTAATGTTTATCGTGAATTAGTTGAACAGGAAACTACACTTTGTACAGAATCATATTCATTTATTGCTGATGATGTTTTACGTGAATTAAATTTATATGAAAAGCCAAAGGTGAAATTTCATTAAATTTAAATAAAAAAATTGATAATAGCTTTGAAGAGGTTAAATATTTTATAAAAATGATATGGAAATAAAGATAACAGATAGTATGTAAAAATCTTATCTGTTTTTTGTTCTACGGAAAATTAATTACTACTTTTAAAGTTTAGTTTACCCCTGGGGTGTAAAATTTTACAGGTACAAGTTTGAATACTCTTATTTGTTTTAAGTACATTATAAATAGGCTATAATATAAGATATATGATAGATATTTTTTAAAAGGTCATTATAAGATAAAATATATTGATTATTAAAAAGAAAGTTAATAAATTTGGTAGAGATACTAAAGGAGAATTCAGAATGAATGTTAATAATTTTAATAAAGAAATAGATTATATAAAGAAACAAGTAATAGAAAAATTCAATCCCAAAGAGATAATACTTTTTGGTTCTGTAGCAAAAGGAATTTTTAGAGAAGATAGTGATATTGACTTATGTATTATTAAAGATACAATCAATAAAAGAGAATTGTTAACAAATATGTATGTAAATATAGAAAGTAATATTCCATTTGATTTAGTTTTATACACAAATGAGGAATGGAATAGTTGTATAAATGACAAAAGTAGCTTTGCATACTCTATTATAAATACAGGGGTGAAAATATATGGTTGATACGTTGCGATATAAGGATTGTGGTTTTTTAAATCAATATTATATAGAAACAAGATATCCAGCAGACAATCCACTTATAGTAAGTGATTATGAAGCAGAGGAATGTGTTAAAATAGCAGAAGAAATTTATAGAATTGTGATATCAAAGTTAAATTTGAATTAAGAATTTATAGTATAGATATTTTTTTAGAAGGAAGGTGCGGTAATGAAAAAGAGTATTCAGGTTGGAACATCAGACTTTAGAGAAATTATAAAAGAAAATCATTATTTTGTAGATAAGAGTTTGCTTATAAAAGAGTTTATAGAAAATGCAGCAAAAGTTATATTAACACCAAGACCAAGGCGTTTTGGTAAGACTTTAAATATGAGTATGCTAAAATACTTTTTTGATATAGAAAAGAAAGATGAAAATAAAGATTTATTTAAGGGATTAGAAATAGAAAATGAAGAAGAGATAATGAAGATGCAAGGAGCGTATCCAGTTATTTTTCTTACTTTTAAGAATGAAAAACATCTTAGTTTTGAAAATCTTCAAGAGGGAATAAAATCATTAATGTACAATATATATATGGATCACTACTATTTATTAGAAAGTGAAAAATTATCACAATTTGATAAAGAGAGGTTTAAAGAAATATTAGATAGAAAAGGTTCTATCGTTGAGTTTTCAGAAGCATTAAGTAATCTAATGAGATTGCTTAACAAGCATTATGATAAAAAAGTAATTGTACTTATAGATGAATATGATGTGCCAATTCAGGAATCATATTCAGAAGAAAAAGGAAACTCGACTCATATTCATTCGCTGAGTACGTTCGATGAACCAAATACAAGATTTGGATTCTCACAGCACGAGGAAGCTATCGTTTTAATAAGAAATATTTTAACAGCTGCACTTAAAGATAATGTATATTTAGAAAAATCTCTAGTTACTGGAATACTTAGAGTTGCAAAGGAAAGTATTTTTTCAGGGCTTAATAATATAGAGGTAGATAGTATTTTAGGAATTAATTTTAATGATAAATTTGGCTTTACAGAAGAACAGGTTAAAAATTTATTAGAATATTATAATCTTTCAGAAAAAAGTGATGAGGTTAAGAAATGGTACAATGGATATATATTTGGAGGAAAGATTATATATAATCCTTGGTCAGTTTTAAATTATATTAAAAACAATACAATGGGATTTATGCCTTATTGGATAAATAGTAGCAGTAATGATTTGATTAAAAGATTGCTTTCTAAGGGAAGTGAGGATACTAAAAAGAATCTTGAGGAGCTTATAAAAGGAAATTCTATAAACAAGATAGTAGATGATCATGTTGTTATGAAAGATGTAGAAGATGATGAGGAAAATCTATGGGGATTTTTAACTTTAAGCGGATATTTGAAGCCAGTAAATAAGGAGCTTACTAGAGGAAAGTTTAATTGTGAATTAAAAATACCAAATGAAGAAGTGAACATATTTTATGAAAACTTAATTGAAAAGTGGTTTAAGGAAAGTTTAACAAGCAAAAAGTATGCTATTATGCTGAATGCATTGGTAACTGGAGATGTTGAAACTTTTGGTGGTTTTTTCAAAAATTTTGTTTTAAATAATATAAGCTATTTTGATGTATCAGGAGAGGAGCCAGAAAAGGTTTATCATGCCTTTGTACTTGGTATGATTGTATCTCTTGCTGATAAATATGAAGTAAAATCAAATAAAGAAAGTGGATACGGTAGATATGATGTTATGCTAATTCCTAAAGATACTTCAAAGCTTGGAATTATAATGGAGTTTAAAAAGATTGATGATTTTATGAGTAAAAGCATAGAAAAAGGAATTGAAGAAGCTTTAAATCAAATTGAAGAAAATAAATATGAAGCAGAACTTATGGAAAGAAATATAAATAATATATTAAAACTTGCAATTGTATTTAAAGGGAAAAAAATTGAGGTTGTTGAAGGTTGATGTAAATCACCCCTGGGGTGTAAAATTTGGAAAATATTCAAGCTGGTGACTGTCACCATAGCAGATAGGGTGTAAAAATCTTATCTGTTTTTTTGTTTTAAGAAAATTAAACATAGGTTATAATTAAAGTAATACTATGATTTAAAGGTAGTGAATTACATGAAGAAAGAAGATATAAAAGATTTTAAAATTGATGACACAGATAATATAATTGCTTTAGCTACTTTTGGTAGTTATAATACAGAAAACTTTATAGAAAATAGAAGTGATATAGATATATTAATTTTGTTAAATGAAAAAAGAGGGGTAGAATTTGAATTTAAACTAGAAGATGAATTACTTCCTAGGTTAGAAGATTTTTTTTCTTATGATAATATACATATAACATTTTTATATTTAAATGAATTTGATTCTGATTTAGCAAAATGTTATATAGAAAGTAAAAATAAACTTATTTTAGATTTTAATAAAGAAATTGATTTTAGGCTTTATGTTAATAAATATTTAAGAAATAATGAATGGCTTAATAAACTTATAAAACATGATACGGAATTACTAAATGGAGGAAAATAAATATGTCACCTTATTATAAATATAAAAAAGAAAGATTAGAAAAGAAGTTTTATGTTGCTAAAGACACACTTACTTTGCTTATTGGTGCAATGAAGGAATTTAATAATACAAATTCTATTTTTTTAAAGCGTTCTATTCTTGGATATTTTCAGGATTTAACGGAATATATAATTGATATGTCAGAGACATTTTTAGTTATGAATGATAATTATATAGATGGATGCTCAGCAGTAGAATTAGTAAAGAGAGCAAGAATTCATGGATTTTTAGAGGATTCTTTATGTGATTTTTTAATAAAAATTGTACGACTAAGAAATAGATATACACACGATTATTATAAAAGAGAAGGTGTGGAAGAAGATATATTTAAATGTTGTTTTTCAGAAATAATGTATCTTGATATATTTTTAGAGATAAGTGATACAGAAATACATTTAAGAGCGAAATAAAATTTATACAATTAGGTAGGATGTAAAAGTCTTATCTGCTTTTTGATATCTAAAATTATAAAATTCTACGTATACACATTTTTTATAATAATAATTATATATCTGTGCAAGATAATAATGTACAAGTTAGAAAAATCATAAATTTTTCTTAATATTTTATAGATAATATATACTCATATTACAAAATATGGTACATTAAATACGCAAATTAAAAATTAGGTTATTTTTTTATCTGTATTGATATATGAATATGTAAAGTGACATATATAAATACTCTGTAAAAATGTAATCTAAAAATTAATAAGATATAGGGGATGAGACTTAAAATGGCAAAATTTAAAAAGAGTAGGCTTATAGCATGTGCTTTGGCATTTTCATTATTTATGTCACAAGCAACATATGTTAAAGCAGCTGAAGTAACTAACACAGCTAATTTAGGAAGTAAAGTAGTATCTGATGATATAAGGTTACAAGATGATTTTTACAGTGTAACTAATAAAGAATGGTTGAATACTGCTAAGATTGATGCTGGTGAAGTATCTAATTCAGCATTTAATGAAGCTGAAAAGGCATTAACAGAGCAAAAGAAAGAAATAATGAAAGAATTGCTAGCTAATGAAAAGAACTATTCAAAAGATAGTGATGAGAAAAAAATGATTAATTTATATAAGAATGTCTTAAATAGTGAAGCAAGAAATAAACAAGGTATAGAACCTATTAAGGGAATATTAGATAAGATTAAAAATATTAAGACTTTAAATGATGTTAGAGAACTTAATAAATATGATATTGGAAATCCATTAATTAATATTGGATGTAGTGTTGATTTAAAAGATGCCACTAGATATGCAGCATATGTTGGATCAACATCTCTTAGCTTAGGAAACTCTGATGAATATGTAAAGCCAACAGAAAATACTGCAAGAGTGAAAAGTCTTTCTGAAAATTATTATAAAAAGATCTTAACTTTAGTAGGATATACTGAAGAAGAGGCAAAAATAAAGGTTGATAATTTTTACAAATTAGAATACATGATAGCACCATCAATAATAGGAAAAGAAGAGAGCTCAAAAAATCCTAATGCAATAGATGATGAATATAATGTATATACTTTAGATAAGCTTAACGAAGTAGCTCCAAATTTAAAGATAAAAGATCTTATGAAAGATTTAAAAATAGATAAAGCTAATAAAATAATTTTAACAGAACCTAATTGGTTAAAAGCAATGAATGATATTTATACTGAAGAAAATTTACCACTTATTAAAGATTATATAGAAATAAAAAATATAGCAGGTGCAGCAGGTTGTCTAGGTGATGATTTCCAAAAAGCAGCACAAGAATTTTCTAATGCTTACTTAGGTTCAAGTGGAGAAACTCCTAAAGATGAAGAGGCTATAAATATAGTTAATTCAGCATTAGCAATGCCATTTGGTAAGATATATGTTGAAAAATACTTTTCTAAAAAGACTAAAAATGATGTTAAAGATATGACTGATGAAATAATTAAAACTTATGAAAAGAGAATAGAAAATTTAGATTGGATGAGTGATTCAACTAAAAAGAGTGCTAAAGAAAAATTAAATAAAATAAGTGTTCAAATTGGATATCCTGAAAAATGGGAAGATTACTCTTCATTAAAAATAAGATCATATGAAGAAGGCGGTTCACTTTTTGAAAATTTAATAAATTTAGGTAAATTTGCAGAAGAAAAGCAATTAAGTATATTAAATGAACGTGTAGATAAATCACAATTTGCATGTCCACCACAAATGGTAAATGCTTTCTATAATCCAACAGCTAATTCAATCACAGTTCCAGCGGGAATTCTTCAACAACAATTTTATGATGTAAATGCTTCAAAAGAACATAACTTAGGAGCAATTGGAGCAATCATTGGTCATGAAATTAGTCATGCTTTTGATAATACTGGAGCCAAGTTTGATGGTGATGGTAACTTAAATAGCTGGTGGAGCACTGAAGATTATAAAAAGTTTGAAGAAAAAACTAATAGCGTAAGAAGCTTTTATAATAATGTAAAACTTGATAATGGTAAAAGTGTAAATGGAGATCTTACAGTAGGAGAAAATATAGCTGATCTTGGAGGAATAGCTTGTGCATTAGATATATTAGATAAGATGCCAAAGGCTAATTACAAAGATTTCTTTGAAAGTAATGCTAATGTATGGCGTGAAATTAGTACAAAGGAATATGGAGATCTTAAACTTCAAAATGATGTACATTCGCCTAATAAGGTAAGATCAAATGTAGTATTATCACAATTTGATAAATTCTATGAAATATATGGAATAAAAGAAAATGATGATATGTATGTAAAACCAGAAAATAGATTAAAGATTTGGTAGGATAACATCACCCCAGGGGTGTAAAAAATGGAAAAAGGTCAAGCTGGTGACAGTCACCAGCTTGATCTTTTAAAGTTCAGTTACTTTAGTCATTTTAAAGCCCTTTTCTTCTAATATAGTTACTAATCGTTTTAATATAGAATTATCATCATAGCTAAAACATGGACAACCATTAGAATCTTCACTTAGTGTAATAAAATTATTTTCTAATGAAGGATGGAAAAATACACTACCCATATTAGAGGTATCAGCATTTTTAATTCTATCTAAACAAAGATCTTCTTTACCTTCTGCAATATAATCTAATGGAGTTGATATATATAATGAAGCGTTATTATAAGGACTTAGTTGTGGTTTTGTCAAATCTGCATTGTCAACACCATAATCATTAAATGGATAGTAAAGTATTTTAAAATATTCTTCTGCAATTTTATTTTGTTCTTGAGTTATCTCATAATGTGGTACTTCAAAAAAATTTATTGGTATATCTAAGTATGATGCTGTTTCAATAGCTTTTTCTATTTTTTCTCTAAACACAACAGGTGAAGGTTCAAACTTTCCAAATTCAAATCCAGCAGCTGATTCATGATGTCCAAACTGATGAGTATAGCCATGCAAACCAATTACAGCATTATTATTTTTCAAATAATCAAGTGTATAAACCATTTCTGCAATCTCAAAATTATTTTTAGTTAAAGGATTATTATCAATTTTAAAATTAGGATTTTTGTATCTTGGAATCCAAGCTATATGATAAGGAATATTTTTTTCATTCATGTATGTTCCAATTACACGAAGATTTTCAAAGTAGTTTTTATCATAACTTTGAGAAGTTAAACATATATCCTCAAATCGTATTAATCCTATCTGTGTATTTTCATTATCTATATCAGTATAATCACTAGTATTTTTAGAGTTATCATTATTATTATTATTTACTTCATTATTAGCATTTTTTATATTTTCACTAGAATTAATTTTACAATTAATTATCTTATTATCCTTATCCCATCTAGTATATAAATCAAGCATATTAGAGAAGTCAGAGAAACATATGTAATAAATGTTTTCAGAGTTTAATAAATCTTTTTTTAATTTAAATTCTTTATTAGGACACTTAACGGTATTATTTGAAAGATTAATAGAATAAATTAAATCGTTTATTTTTAATGATAATATATCTTCATTTTTCAAGCCTTTACCGTTTAAATTATAGGCAATTTCATTTAATGGTAAATAGTATCTATTCTTATCTAAGTATATTGGTAAGGTAAAATTTAAATTTTTTCCATCTATTTTAAGTTTTGCTTCATCTTTATTCATATCAAAATCTTTAAATGTGGAATAATCATTAGAAAGTTCATAACCTTTTTTAAATAATTTATCAAAATTTAAATTCTCATCATTACTACTAATATCGTTATCAATTGAGCTGGAAGATTTAGTCTCATCTGTATTATTGCAAGCCGTTAAAAAAATAAACATGAATAATAAAAGAAGATAAGTGTAAAATCTTTTTGTCATAAATAAAATTCCTTTCGTTTCATATCTAGTGAATATGTAATATAAAATATAGTATAACATGATACTGTAATTGCTATACCCCTGGGGTGTAAAAAATGGAAATTGGGTAAGCTAGTGAGAAGCACAAAAGAGTAGATGATAAAAAATTTCTACTTTTAAATTTAAGATAAAGATTAATAAACAGTTAACGATAAATTAAGGTGCATTATTTGATAGTTAATAAATTTGTAAAAATAGAACTAACATATATATATTAAAAATATGCATAATACAAAAGAAAAAATGAGGAGATTAATGTGAAGAAAAGGAAAATAATAGTGATTTTATCATTAATACTATGTATTAATAGTATTCCAACAACAGTCTTTGCAAGTCAAAGTACAAATCCAGAAAAGATTAAATTAGTTGAAGAAAATAAGGTTTTAACTGAAAGTAATTTATTAAAGAATGAATCAAAGAAAGAACTAGATTTGGATACAAAGGATGTAAAAGATATTAAGGAAAAAGATACAAAAGAAAAAGAGGACAAGCATAATAATACTGATGTATCATCACAGAAATCTGATAAAGATGAAGAAAAAGAAGATGAACCTTTAAAAGAAGAGTTACATACAATTGGATGGAAAGAAAAGTATGGTTCATGGTATTATTATGAGTTTAAAAATCAATTAGTTAAGAATGAATGGAAAAACATATTTGGAAAATGGTATTACTTTAACAATGATGGAGCAATGCAAAAAGGCATGCAAAACATAAATGGAACAACATATTATTTTAATAATAATGGGGAGATGTTAACAGGATGGCAATTAGTAAATGAGAAGTGGTATTGTTTTTCAGAATCAGGAAAAATCGAATATGGTTGGAAAAAATTAAAGGAAAAGTGGTACTATTTAGATAGAAATATAGGTGTAATGCTATCAAATGAAGAAAAAATTATAGACGGAAAAAACTATAGATTTAATGCTGACGGAACTCTTGCTGAAAATACATGGTATGATAGCTATAAATATTCTCAGTTTAATGGGGAATGTGTAAATATATATGGAGATTATTCTCATTCAAATACTAATTACAACATATTTAAATACATGACTAATACATATAATCAAGTAAGTGTGCATGATGAAGCAATAAGACTGCATGGCGGAATTGAGAGTAATAACTGTGTATATTTTTTATCAGAAGTTTTAAGAAGAAATGGATTCAATATTTCTACGTATACTGCAAATGTGGCTCAATTAGAAAGTCAATTAAAGAATAAAGGATTTGTAGCGTGTTATGATTTAAACCAATTAAAACCAGGAGATATTGTATTTACAAAAAATAATTCTCATGTATACACATTTATGTGTTGGGCTGATGGATGGAATTCATATATTGCAGATAACCAAAGAAAAAAATTTGGTGACAATGTAGTACATAAAAGAAATGTTAAAGATTATGATCCAAGATATGATACAGATCCATCTACACATTTTTATTATTACCCATATTAATCACCCCTGGGGTGTAAAAAATGGAAACAGATAAGATTTGATCTTATCTGTTTTTTGGTGTATCTACCCCTGGGGTCCAGAAAATGGGAAATGTTTAAATAAAAAGATTATGTCTATACTTTAAAATAATAATAGTTATAGGGAGAAATGCTAAGATGTCAACACCTAAAATTATATGGTATGAAGGTGCTATATATCATATAACAACTAGAGGTAATCGTAGAAGTAAAATTTTTTTAGATGAACAAGACTTTAGGGTTTATTTGAATAAACTTGAGGATAGCTTACATTATTATGATTATTTAAATTATGAATTAATATCATATTGTTTGATGAGTAATCATGTGCATTTAATAATAAAAACAGGAAAAGAACCATTAACACGAATAATGGGAAGATTGAATTCTACATACACAAAATATTTTAATAAGAAATACAATTACATAGGACATTTATTTCAATCACGATATTTTTCAGAGTTGATAAAAGATGATAAACAAATCTTAGAAGTTAGTAGATATATTCATTTAAATCCAGTAAGGGCTAATATAGTTAAGAAACCTGAGTATTACAAATGGTCTAGTTATTCTATGTTTATAGGAAAGACTTCTAAAAAAACAATAAATCCAGAAATAATATTAGATTATTTTAGTAAAAGGAATAGAGATATTTTATATAAGGAATTTGTAGAGAATGCACTTAGTATCAATAAAGAGGGAGGTAAGTTAATTGGCTACAGTGGTTAATAGTTTTGGAATATTAGGTATAGATGGATATTTAGTTAAAATAGAAATTGATATTATAGATGGATTACCGTCTATATCTATAGTAGGAATGGGAGATACTGCCATAAAAGAATCTAGAGAGAGGCTTGAAGCATCAATAATAAACTCTAAATTTCAATTTCCAAAAATGAAAATAGTAGTTAATTTATCTCCAAGTGATATTAAAAAGAGGGGATCTCATTATGATTTAGGTATGGCAGTTGCATTGCTAATACAGTCGAAGCAGGTACAAGTTAAAGAAATTAGTACATATGGTTTTATAGGCGAGCTATCTTTAAATGGTGATTTGAGACCATGTACAGGAATATTGCCAATGATAATTGAAGCCAAAAATAATGGTATAAAAAACATAATAGTACCAATAGAAAATGTGGAAGAAGCAAGTCTAGTTAGTGATATGAATATTTTTGCTTTTAGAACGTTAAATGAAGTTATTAATTTTATATCAGGAATAAATCCATATAAACCTATAAATTTGAATAACGCTAAGCATAAAATATCCAATAAATATTTAATAGATTTTAGTGATGTTCAAGGACAAGATAGTGCCATAGAATTTATAATGGTTGCAGCAGCTGGTGGACATAATTTGTTGATGTGTGGAACACCAGGTTGTGGTAAATCAATGATTGCTAAAAGAATCCCTACAATACTCCCATCTATGAGTGAGGAAGAGGCTTTAGAAGTTACTAAGATATATAGTGTTTCAGGATTGTTGCAAAATAGAGGGGCATTAATAACAGAAAGACCATTTAGATCACCACATCATAATGCTTCATTAAATTCACTAATAGGTGGAGGCACTTTTGCTATGCCAGGAGAAATTTCACTTTCACACAATGGAGTTCTATTTTTAGATGAAATAGCAGAATTTAATAAGAAAACCCTAGATGCATTAAGGCAACCTATTGAGGATGGTAAGGTTACAATTTCTAGAGTTAAGTATACTCATGATTTTCCAGCAGATTTTATGCTTGTTGCAGCCATGAATCCTTGTCCATGTGGATATTATGGAGAGCAAAGGTGTAAATGTACTGATTATGAAATTATTAAATATAGACAAAAACTATCAGGTCCAATAATGGATAGAATAGATATACAAAAGAATTTTAATGCAGTAAATATTATGGATTTATCAAATAATACTCCAGGACCAAGTTCTAAAAGTCTTAGAGAAAAAGTTGAAGCTGCAAGAAATATTCAAAGGGAAAGATATAAAAATTATAAAAATGTTAATTGCAATGCAGTTATGACACCAGATCTTATTAAGAAGTATTGCATTTTAGATAATTATAGTAAGAAAATATTAAAAGATTCTTATGAAAAATTTAGATATAGTGCAAGAACATATCATAAATTTTTGAGAGTTGCAAGGACATTTGCAGATATGGAAGGTAGTGAAAAAATCAATAAGTCTCACATTATAAAAGCATTAATGTGTAGAGAAATAGAAAAGGAGCAAGCATCTATGCTTATTGTTTAGTATGAATGAAGAGATTTTATATATTTGGTTGAGTTTAATAGATGGAGTAGGAGGAGTAATAGGTTCTAAACTTCTTAAAAAATTTAATAATGTGCAATCTATATATGAAGCAAAACATGAACAATTATTAGAAATAGATGGAATAGGCAATAAATTAGCTAAAAAAATCATTAATTCTAGGGATTTAACTTATTGTCAAAAAATATATGATTACTGTATTGAAAATGATATATACATTTTAAGAAAATATAAAGAAAAGTATCCAAGTCAGTTAAATAAATATATGAATTCACCAATAGTGTTATATACAAAAGGAATAATAAAAGAATTTTCTAAATCAGTAGCAATAGTTGGGTCAAGAAGATGTAGTGAATATGGTAAAAAAGTAACCATAGAATTATCAAAAGAACTTTCTAAAAATAATATACCTATAATTAGTGGGTTGGCAAAAGGAATAGATGGGTATTCACATACAGTAGCTTTAAAAAATAATTTATATACTGTAGCTGTTATAGGAACAGGGCTAGATAGATGTTATCCAAAAGAACACATGAAATTAATGGAAGCTATATGCGAACAAGGTCTAGTAATATCTCAATTTCCTCCAGGAAGCAAAAATGCAAAGCAAAATTTTATAAGAAGAAATGAAATTATTGCAATGTTGTGTGAGAAAATAGTTGTAACTGAAGCAGGAAAAAATAGTGGAGCATTGTATACAGCTAGATGTGCAATGAAATATAATAAAGAAGTTTTTGCAGTACCTAATAATATATATGAAGGCTTTAGTGTTGGAACCAATCAATTAATATTTGAGGGTGCAAAAATATATCTTAATTCGAAGATGATTGTTTTTAATAATTTTGCTGTAGAAGATGATAATCATAAGTTAGCGTCATTTAAAATGAGTGAAGAAGAAGAAAAAATTTATAATTTGGTGAAAGTATCGCCAGCTACATTAGATGAAATAAAAGTTATATTAGGTAGATTGATTAATAATATAGAAGAAGTGTTACTTAAAATGGAGCTTAAAGGCTACATAATACAAAAAAGAGGACTGTTTACCCCTGGGGTGTAAAAAATGGAAAAATAAGGAGTGATAAGATTATGGAATATATGCCAGAAGTTATTCAAGTAATTCCAACAGATAATTTTAAAGTGTATGTATATTTTGATGATGGAACTATAAAACTTTATGATGCTAGTGAAGATGTTAAGTTTGGAATTTTTACTAAATTACAAGATATAAATTTATTTAAAAATTGTTGTACTGTTTTAAATGGTACTTTAGCTTGGGATTTAGAGGGGAGCTATGATGAAACTAAATGTTTAGATTTAGATCCTTTTAATATTTATGAAAATTCACCAGAGGTTGAAGAACCGGGATTTTTATTTAATTAGATATACCCCTGGGGTGTAAAAAATGGAAACAGATGAGATTTAAAGTCTTGTCTGTTTTTTTGTTTACCCCTGGGGTCCATAAAATGGGAAATAAATAAATATTTTAAAATTTTAATTTATTTTCTCAAAAAAGGCCCTAAATTAGAAAATGTTATTGTATTGTATAACGAAAGATTTATGGGATAATAATCCACATATAGAAAAAAGATAACATATATATATAATTTTGAAATATGATAATTATATACCAAAAAATCAATTGACAGGGACAAACTTTTTGGTATAATGATAAAAGTGGGTTTTTGACTATAAAAATCCAATTAAGTAAATGATGACAATATTATTGTACTTTATATCAAACTTTACATTAATATGTTATAATGGTATAATTTATAATGATTTTAAAAATTAGGAGGGAAAGAAATTATGTTTAACAGAGCAAACAAAATGACAGCTTTATTAGTAGCTGCCGCAGCAGTAGTTTCATTAGTTCCAGCAACTGGAGTTAATGCAGCAGACGTTAAGAGAATAGAATCAAAGGATGCAAAACTTTATAATGTACAAGCATTCAAAAATGGAACATTCGTTGTTGATGGTAACCCAGTAGATGAGGATACAGATGCTATTTACTATTTAAAAGATGGTAAATTTTCTGAATTAGAAGACGTTGATTCAGGAGATGATTTTTATGGAGTGGATTCAGAAAAATATCTTAACATTGATGATGCACAATACTTCATTAATTTAGAAAATGGTAAAGTAACTGACGATAGCATTAAAGAAGATAATGCAGATGATGCAGCTTCAGCTTTAAGAAAGGCTATAAAGAAGGATACTGATGGAAGATATCTAGAAAAAGAAACATCAGGTAAAGATTATGCTTCAGAACAACTTCCAGATTTAGAAAAAGCTCAACTTGCAGGAAATAAATTTGCAGAAGTTTGGTATGGCACTAAATATAATGCTAAAAAAGATGTAAAAGATATTGACGATAATAATATTGCAAAACAATATTATAATGTATATACTGATGCAAAAGGAAAATATATTGATGCTGACTACAACGTAGGTAAGATTAAAGTTGAAACTACAACTGGATCTAACGTTAAAGCATCAGTTACATTAAAAAATACTGATACAGATAAATTAGTTAATGATGATGATACACAAGTTATTATTGATACTGATGCAAAAGTAATTGCACAAGATTCAAATAACATATATAGAACAGTAACAATGACTGTTAAGAGTGATGAAGCAATAGAAAAGATAAATGGTATTAAACTTGTTGAAGAAGTTAAAGATGCTTCTGGCAAAGTTACTACAAAAGGAAATATGGATGTAGCAGGAACAAAAACATTTACTGTAGATAATGTATCTGCTCCTAATGAAGTAACATTTAAGACTATCCAAAAGATATCAAAAGCACAAGCTTCTGATGATATCGATGGAGCTAAATATGCTAAAAATGTAAATACTTATATAATTTCAGATGAAGATGGATATACTGATAAAATTGATGGAGATATAACAGGAGCATCTGATGTTAATTATACTATAGTTAACGGAAAGCTTATAGCATATAGTACAACTGCACATAAGATTCAAACAATTGAATTTAAATCAAACAGTGCACATTACTATACTGATATAAAGGATGTATGTGATGACGATATAACAGATGTTGATGTTGATGTTGACGGAAATGTTTGGATGTTAGATGGTGGATTCGTTTATAAATGGGATAACGATGAAGATTGGGATAAAGTTTACAAAGTAGACGGATCAATGTCAAAATTATCAGTTTATGATAAAAACAATATGGCTGCTTGGGATAAAGATGATGAAGTTTATTCTATAATCGGAGCTAAAGAAGATAAAGAAGAAGAAAAACCAGAAGTTGAAGTTAAAGCTGGATGGAGCCAAGCTGCTGATGGAACTTGGACATTCGTTAACGCTGACAACACTAAAGCAACTGGTTGGTTCCAAGATGGAGCTAATTGGTACTTAGCTAATGCAGCTGGTGTTATGCAAACTGAATGGCAAACTATTAATGGAACTTGGTTCTACTTAGGTTCAAATGGAGCTATGCAAACAGGATGGCAAAACATTAATGGAGCTTGGTACTACTTAAATCCAGTTTCAGATGGAACTAGAGGAGCAATGAAAACTGGTTGGATCAACGACAATGGTACTTGGTACTTCGCTGATGGATCAGGAAAAATGTTAGCTAACACAACTGTTAATGGTTATGTTTTAGGAGCTAACGGAGCTTGGGTTAAATAATTTAAGCTTTAAATATTAAAGGACTTCCTTTTTGGAAGTCCTTTATTTTTATAAAATGTTATGCTTTGGAAATATAGTTTATATATGCATAAGTAAATTGGACTAAGTAATTAACATATAATTTATAAAAATGTATTATTTTTCATATAGTATGTATTATAATATATTTATATAAGAATATTATTATTGTATATGAAAACGTTTAAAGAGGAGGGGTTTTGATAATGAGAGATTTTATGAGACGTATTTATTTTAAACCAATTGCAATTATTCTTACTATATTACTTATTCAATTTGCCTTTATTTTTTATTTACCTTGCAAAGATTCTTATATTGCTTATGCTGATGAGGTATTACATAAAGACGACACAGAGAAATCTGATGAGTTATCTGCAAATTTAATTGGAAAATCTATGGAGTTAATGAATGGTGAAGATATTTTAAGTACTTATGAAGGTAATGGAGATGATATTACTTTAAAAGAGTCCAATGAAAATGATATTGTTAAAGAAAGTGGTAATACAGAAAATACAGAATCAAAGGATGATGAAACTATAGGGGATGGGAGTAATACAGATAGAAGTGAACAGGGTGGAACTAGTGGGAATGAGCCTTCAGATGGAAATGATGAAGATGTACCACCAGAAATAGACGATAAAAAGGAAGCTATAGTACCTTTAATAAATTCTTTTGCAGAAGATATGGGAAAAAATTATGAAAAGCTTACTGTAAGTGCAGCTAATATAAATGCGCAAGGAGAATACACATTTATTATTTTAGCAAGTGATAAACTTAATGCATGTAATCATTCTGCTACAAATAGTACTTTAAATAAATGGTTTATACCATTAATAGAACTAAGCAAAGGTGAACAAAAATTAGCTTATAGTGTTGACGGAAAAAAATTTTATGAACTTAGTTTAGATTCAAATAATAAAATACCATATTATATGAGAGCAAATATAACAGGAGCACCTAATTATACTGAAAAAGAACGTGATAGTATTCTTTATTTTAAGTATGCAGAGGATAGTGATGATACGGCAATAAAAATTAGAATTCATTATATACCATCTGTAAATGCTAATGATAATAACAACCCAGGTAATGTTACTGGAGATATATTAAAATCTGTATCTATATATGGAACTGAGAGGGTAGGAAATACTTTAAGAGCTAAGGTTAAATATAGCGATAATACAAACAAGCCTAAGGTTTCATATCAATGGTTAAGATGCAAAGATAAAAATGGAGAATATAAAGAGATAGATAATGCAGATAAAGAAGAGTACAAGCTTAAGAGTAATGATAAGGGATATTATTTAAAAGTTAAGGTGACTATATCTGGAGAAATTAGTGAAAGTAAAGAAAGCGACAGAACTGAAATAATTAAAGAAAAGTTAAAAGACAATTCTTCAAGCAGTAATTCGTGGAATAGTAGCTCAAATAAATATAATAGTGGAATAGTAGTTGATACAGATAAAACAAGTGATGATCAAATGTATTTAAATACTTCATATTCAAGTAAGGTTGATAAAGAAATATTTGATTTAACTAAGGAATATGAATATGAAAAATTAATTCTTGAGGGAAGTAATTATGTATGGAATTTTAATGCTTCAGATTTAAAAAATGTGTCTCAAATGGATGATAGCTTTGATTCTGAAATACAAACAAAAACACAAAATGATTCAGAAGTAGTTATAAACTTTAAACATCATGGAGTTTTACCAGGAAAAGCAACTGTTCAAGTTAATGTTGGTGATGAATTAAATGGTGATAACAGATACTTATACTATTATAATGAAGAAACTAAGTCATTAGAGTTAATATCATCAAATATAAGTGTTAAAAAAGGAAAAGCTATATTTACTATAACACATTGTTCTAAATATATATTATCAGCAAGTCCAAATGCAGACAGCAACGTATCAACAGATGATTATAATACAACTATAGAAACATCAACACAAAACAATTATATAGATAATGTAGTTAATTTTGATAAAAATTCTAATGATGTTAATTTTAATAATATAGATTCATCAAATTTAATATGGAAAGAATCTATGGATGGAAAGTGGTATCTTAGTAGAAATTCATTTATAATGACAGGATGGCAAAAAGTAGATAATAATTGGTACTATTTTAATGAATTTGGAGTTATGCAAAAAGGTTGGATTAATTCAAATAGTAAATGGTATTACTTAGACAATAATGGATGTATGGTTACAGGATGGATAAAATCAAATAATAATTGGTACTATATAAATTCTAAGGGAGAAATATCTACTGGGTGGAAAGAATTTAATAAAGTATGGTATTACTTTAATACAAATGGAGAGATGCAAACAGGATGGCAATATATAGATTACAGATGGTACTATTTATATCCAGATGGAGCAATGGCATATAACGTAGAAATTGATGGTCGTGTATTAAACAACAATGGAGCTGCTAGGTGATGTAGTGAAAAGTGGATAGTGGAAAGCTAAAAGCTAAGAAATATGCTTGTCCCTAATGTGAGATGATATCTTGTATTAGGGATTTTTTTATAGAATGTTGATATATGTAATAGATAAAGAGACATTGCAATTGAATTTTAAAAAGCATTAAGTAAGAATCTAAATGGTGTTATACAGTGCATAGAAAGTATATGTTTTTTGTACAATGTTGATATTTTAGTATAAGAGCGCAGTGGCGTTGGAATTTGATTTTTTACAACTCTTAATGAAGCCCTGTTGAATTAATTGCTTGTCACAATTTTATATTGGGAGCATGCATTAATTAGACTAGGCTTTATTTTTAGTGTTGTTAAATTAAATTCCTCTGTCCATGAGCATTATACTAAAATATCAATAGATTAAAAAACATAACAAAAAATTAAGGTTATAGGTAATGCATTTTATATCATAAAATGGTAAAATAATAGTATATATGCAATTGGAGGAAGAATTATGAATAAAAGATTAAAAAGAATTATTGCTATAGCACTTACAATTAGTGCATTTTCAACAATACAACCATCAAAATACATGAACTTATTTACTACAACAGCATATGCTGCAAGTAGTCATATAAGTGATTTAAAATTAAATAAAACTGATACATCAAGTTCTCTTAAGTTATATAGAGATGAAGATTGTGATAT
The DNA here is from genome assembly GCF_031344075.1 of Clostridium aquiflavi. NCBI lineage: Bacteria > Bacillati > Bacillota > Clostridia > Eubacteriales > Clostridiaceae > Clostridium > Clostridium aquiflavi. The sequence continues at coordinate 1,873 of NZ_JAVJAN010000033.1, read as the reverse complement.
AAAAACAGATTTTATAAGCAGTAGAAGTGAATATTATGTTAAGACTTCATTAAGAAGTGTTAATATAACTTTTGATGAATCTGATAAATATGAGGTTTATGTTTTTGCAGACGATAACAAAAGATCTGTTCCTTTTGAAGAGAGTGATGAAATAGAACTTTCAAAAGGCGATAATACTTTATATGTAAGAACTTATAAAGAGGATCGTTTTGATAAAAATAATGTTAAAAATAATGTTATTGATGAATACGAAATTCATATAGAAAGAACGTCTTCAGCTTCTTCAAATGATGAAAACATATATTTATCTGATATATCTTTAGACTATGGTAAATTATCTTTTTCTAAAAATAAGACAAGCTATAATGTAGATGTAAATTCATCTGTAGATGAAATAGAAGTTACAGCAAAACCAGTTAATAATGATGATTACACAGTTAGAATAAATGGAAGTCAAGTAAAAGAAAGTCGTGATTATAAAAAGACATTAAAATTAAAAAAAGGTAAGAATACTATAGATATACAATTACTAGATGAAGATGATAATGAAAAAATATATACATTGAATGTATATAGAGGTGGAAGAGATTCTTCAGATTCAAGCAATTCTGATAAAGATGATAATAAACAAGGTAATGTATATTTAGATGATTTAAAATTAAATAATGGGGATATTAAATTAGATTTTAATAGAAAAGTTACATCATATGATGTAAAGGTTGCATCTTCTATAGACTCAGTTACAATAGGAGCTAAGCCAGAAAATGATGAATGTGATGTAACAGTGGATGGTAAAAAAGTAAATTCTAAAAATCAAAGAACTGTTGATTTAACTTTAAATAAGAAGAATGAAATAAAGGTTAAAGTAACAGATGAAGATGATGAACAAAGAACATATACTTTAAATATAACAAGAGGAACTGTTTCTTCATCAAATAATAATACAAGTAATCCGGGAAATAGTAATTCTGGAAATACTACAGTGACTCCAGGGGGCGGAAGTACAAATCCAGGGTCAACAGTAACACCAGGTGGTGGAAATAATAATAGTAATTCATCAAATAATAATGCAAGTACTATTAAAGGTAAATGGGTTAAAACATCAACAGGAAATTGGCAATATTATGATGCTAATGGAGTGGCTTTAAAGAATCAATGGTTCAAAGATACTAATAATAAATGGTATTACTTAACTGCTGATGGAAATATGAAAACAAACTGGTTACAAAACAATAATAAGTGGTATTACCTAAATTATGATGGTTCAATGGCAACTGGATGGGTTAAGTTGAATGGATTCTGGAATTATTTTAATATTGATGGAACAATGTTAGTTGGTTGGTATAAAATCGGAGACAATTGGTACTATTCAAATGCCGACGGATCTATGAGAACAGGATGGCTACAAGAAGGAAAGACAAAATACTATTTAAATGCTGATGGAACAATGCAAAAAGGACAAAAGACAATAAATGAAGTGAATTACAACTTTAATGCTAGTGGTCAATTAGTAGAATAGTATTTACAATAAAGAAAAGCATAGGATGCATCCTATGCTTTTCTTTATCCTTGGGGTAATCCAAGTTTTGTTGATACGATGGTATTTAATTTATTTATAGATAGATTAAGTTCATGTATTTGTTTTTCTAGTCTTATTAATAAGTAACTGCTAACTGCCACAGGGAAGCCTACATTGCCAATTAAGTTGACTAATTCATTGATATTCATATCCTTTACATCTCCTTAAATTTTTAAATCTTGCTTTTTAATTTTAGGTTATGTTTTAAAATAGTGTTGATATTGTAGTATAAAGCTCATGGACAGAGGAATTTACTTTAAGAACACTAAAATAAAGCTTAGTCCAATTAATGCA